>NZ_JBLROB010000039.1:0-49991 GCF_047921475.1 Micromonospora sp. SL4-19 | reverse complement strand
ATGAGGACCGCGAGGGCGGCTTCCGGGGCGGCGAGCGCCGTGAGGGCGGTTTCCGGGGCGGAGACCGCCGGGAGGGCGGCTTCGGCGGCGGCGAGCGCCGGCAGGGCTTCCGCCGGGATGACCGCGAGGGCGGCTTCCGCCGTGAGGAAGGCCGTCCGGGTGGCCCCCGGGGCGACCGGGAGCGTACCGAGCGGGACGGGGAGCGCCGCGGCTACGGCGAGCGGCCGGGCCGGGACGACCGCCGGCCGGTCGGCCACGGCCCGCAGGAGCGCGCCGAGGGACGTGAGGGTGAGCGGGCGGTCGCGCCGGCGCTGCCGGACGAGGTGGTCGCCAGCGACCTCGACTCCACCGTCCGGGCCGAGCTGCTGTCGTTGGCCAAGCCGGTGGCGGAGACCGTCGCCCGGCACCTGGTCGCGACCGGCCTGCTGATCGACGACGACCCCGAGGAGGCGCTCGCGCACGCCCTGGCTGCGCGCTGGCTCGCCTCGCGGATCGCCGCCGTGCGGGAGGCGGTCGGGCTGGCCGCGTACCACGCCGGGCAGTGGCAGAGCGCCATCGCCGAGCTGCGGACGTACCACCGGATGACCGGGTCGCAGAGCCATCTGGCGGTGCTCGCCGACTGCGAGCGGGCGCTGGGCCGCCCGGAGCGGGCGATCGACCTGTTCCGCGGCGCGGACCGGGAGAAGCTCGACCAGCCGGTCGCGATCGAATTGCTGATCGTCGCGGCCGGGGCGCGGGGTGACCTCGGGCAGAAGGACGCGGCCGTGGCGATGCTGCAGGTCCGCGAGCTGACCAACGACTCGACCGAGCCGTGGGCGGCGCGGCTGCGCTACGCGTACGCGGACGCGCTGCTGGCCGTGGGTCGGCGCGAAGAGGCGCGGGAGTGGTTCTCCCGGGCCGCCGAGGTGGACACCGAGGGCGAGACCGACGCCGCCGAGCGGCTGCTCGAACTCGATGGCGTGGTCATCGAGGGCGACGACGAGCTCGACGACGACGACACCGACCTCGACGGTGACGCGGACGAACCCGACACCGACGACGAGGACGCGGACGACGACGCGGACGACGACGACCTCGACGTGGACGACGACGAGCTGGACGGCGACGGGGGCCCGCGCGCCCAGGACGGCCGCCACGACGAGCCGGCGGACGGCGACGCGACGGCCGGGTACCGCGACCGGGACGGTGCGGACCTCGGCGACGACGAGCTGACCGACACCGAGGCCCGGTCGCTCGCCGCTGACGCCAGCGCCGGCACGGCGACCGGGGGCGACCTCTCGGGCACCGCGACGGACCGGGACGACCCCCCGGCCGCCGCGACGGACGGTGACGCGGCGCCCGGCCGCGAGGCGGAGCCGGACCGCCGGTGAGCGGGAGCGCCGGGGAACGGCTGGTCGACGGGTACGCCCTGGTCGTCTTCGACCTGGACGGGGTGATCTATCTGGTCGACCGGCCGATCCCCGGCGCGGTCGAGGCGGTCGGTCGGCTGCACGCCGAGGGGCGGGCGGTCGCGTACGCGACCAACAACGCCTCGCGCCGCTCCAGCGAGGTGGCGGACCTGCTCACCGGCATGGGCGTACCGACCCGGCCGGAGGAGGTGGTCACCTCGGCCGCCGCCACCGCCGAGCTGCTGCGCGATCGGTTGCCCGTCGGCGCGCCCGTGCTGGTGGTCGGGGCGGAGGCGCTGCGGGCGGAGCTGCGCGCCGTCGGCCTGCGCCCGGTGTCGACGGTCGACGAGCAGCCCGTCGCGGTCGCCCAGGGATACGGCCCCCAGGTCGGCTGGGTCGACCTGGCCGAGGCGTCCCTGGCGGTGCGGGCGGGTGCGCTCTGGTACGCGACGAACACCGACCGGACACTGCCCAGCCCGCGCGGCCCGCTGCCGGGCAACGGATCCCTGGTCGCGGTGCTGCGCACCGCGTTGGGGCGGGAGCCGGACGTGGTGGTGGGCAAGCCGCAGCCGGCATTGTTCGCCACCGCCGCCCGTCGGGCCGGCGCGGGGCGGGCCCTGGTGGTCGGCGACCGCCTGGACACCGACATCGAGGGGGCCCGCCGGGCCGGCCTGGACAGTCTGCTGGTGCTCACCGGCGTCAGCGACCTGTCCGAGCTGCTGGCCGCCCCCGAGCAGCGCCGGCCGACGTACGTCTCTGTCGATCTGGCCGGGCTGTTCGACCCGGCGGCCGTCGTGCGGGTCCCGGCCGGGCCCGACACGGGCGGCTGGTCGGTGACCGTGACGGACGGCGAGCTGGTCCTCGACGGCGCGGGGCGCCCGCTCGACGCGCTGGCCGCCCTCTGCGCGGCGGCCTGGTCGGCGGCGGCCGGCCCCCGGGTGCGGCCGGCGTCCACGGCGGCGGGGGAGGCCCTCGCCGCGCTGAGCCCCTCGGCCTGACGGGACGGCGCGGGGTCAGAGCAGCTTGCGCAGCTTCATCAGGTCGAACGGGTTCGCCTTGATGGACACCCGGCGGGCGCCCAGTGCCTTGGCGATGTCGAGCTGACCGTGTACGAGCGCGACCAGGTCGTCGCTGCTGGTGTTGAGCGCGATCTTCGCTGCCGGGTCGTCGCCGTCGGTCAGGCCGACCAGTCGGCCGCCCTCGATGCGGCCGTGGAACGCGGTGCCCAGGTCGGTGAGCCGGCAGGCGAGGGTGCGGTCCAGGTCGATCCGGCCCTGCGCCTCGGCGTGCTGGTCCAGCCGGGCGGCCAGCTCCTGCAACGCCTGCCGGCACTCGTCCACGCTGGCCACATCGTCTCCTCACCACGCGCCACGCCGTTCCCCGGCACCGTACCGCAATGGCATGTCCCGGGTGCCCGGTAGCGTGACACCTGCACATCCCGCCCCGCGGAAGGACTCAGGCATGCAGGACGCGTGGCGCGCCTACCTCGAGCTGGCCATGGGCCTGACGGAGGCGCCCCGGAAGAAGGCCCAGGACGCCGTGCGACGCCTGGTCGGCCAGGGCGGCGCCACCGCCGCCCAGCTCCAGGCGCTCGCCGAGGAGCTCGTCTCCACGGGCATGGCGAACCGGGAGGCACTGACCAAGCTGGTCCGCTTCGAGGTGGACCGCGCGCTCGGCGTGGTCGGGCTGGCCACCGCCGACGAGGTCGCCGAGCTGACTCGCCGGGTGCACGAGCTGGAACGGCAGTTGCGCGAGGCGCAGGCCGCCCCGCCGGCCCCCGCCGCCCGGGCGGCGGCGCCCACCTCCGGCGCCCCGGCTGCGGTGCCGGCCACTCCGGTGCCCGCTGGGACGAAGGCGGTGGCTAAGAAGGCCGTGGCGAAGAAGGCGATCGCGAAGAAGCCGGCAGCGGCCGCGCGCACCTCGGCCGAGGAGTCGCCGGCCACGCCGGCCCGGCCGGCGAAGAAGACCGCCGGCCGCAGGCCGGCCGGGGGTGCCGTCTCGTGACCGCGCCGTACCGTCCCGGGCCGCCGCCGGGTCCGCGCCCGGGGCCGCCGCCGGGTGGCCCCCGCCCCGGGCCGCCGCCGGTCGACCACGTCGGGGACGCCCAGCACCCGGCGGTGGACGCGGCCGTACAGGCCATGATCAACGCCGAGGCGCTCTCCCCGGCGGACCAGATCGCCCAGTACGAGGCGGCGTACGAGACGCTGCGCGAAACCCTGGCCAGCATCGACCAGGCCTGACCGACCGGAGAAAGATCCTCATGGCACGTCGTACCCGGCTGGATGCCGAACTCGTCCGCCGCGGTCTGGCCCGCTCCCGGGAGCAGGCGGCCGCGCTGGTGGAGGCCGGCCGTGTCCAGCTGCGCGGGGTGCCGGCCCGAAAGGCCGCCGCCATGGTCGACCCGGCCGACCCGTTGCTGGTCACCGGCGAGGACCCCGCCACGGAGTACGTCTCCCGGGGCGGACACAAGCTGGCCGGGGCGCTCGCCGCGTTCGGCCCGGGCGGGCTGAGCGTGGCCGGCCGGCGCTGCCTGGACGCCGGCGCCTCCACCGGCGGCTTCACCGACGTGCTGCTGCGCGCCGGCGCGGCCGAGGTGGTGGCGGTCGACGTCGGGTACGGCCAGCTGGCCTGGTCGCTGCGGACCGACGCCCGGGTGCACGTCTTCGAGCGCACCAACGTGCGGACCCTCACCCCGGAGGTGGTCGGCGGCGCGGTCGACCTCACGGTGGCCGACCTGTCGTTCATCTCGCTGCGGCTGGTGCTGCCGGCGCTGGCCGGCTGCACGAGGCCGGACGGCGACCTGGCGCTGATGGTCAAGCCGCAGTTCGAGGTCGGCAAGGAGCGGGTCGGCGCGGGCGGGGTGGTCCGCGACCCGCAGTTGCGGGCCGAGGCGGTGCTCGACGTGGCCGCCGCGGCGGCGCAGCTCGGGCTGGGGCTGGCCGATGTGGCCGCCAGCCCGCTGCCGGGGCCGAGCGGCAATGTCGAGTTCTTCGTATGGTTGCGCCGGGACGCGCCCGCCGCGGACCCCGAGCGGGTGCGGGCGGTGGTGGCGGCCGGCCCGCAGGGCTTTCCGTCCCCGGCCGATGCGGCGGACCCCACGAGTGAGGAGGTGCCCGGGTGAGCCGGACCGCTCTGCTGGTGACACACACCGGCCGCCGACGCAGCACCGAGCACGCCCGCGCGGTGGCGGCCGACCTCATCGCCGCCGGCTTCGAGGTGCGGGTGGTGGCCGAGGAGGCCGAAGACCTGGACCTGCCCGGCGTGGTGCCGGTGACCGGCCTGGAGGCCGCCGAGGGCGCCGAGATCGTTTTCGCCCTCGGTGGAGACGGCACCTTCCTGCGCGCCGCCGAGCTGGCGCGCCCGGCGAAGGCGCCGCTGCTCGGCATCAACCTCGGCAAGGTCGGCTTCCTCGCCGAGGCGGAGATCGACGACCTGGACAGCGCGGTGCGCGACGTGGTCCGGCGCAACTACACGGTGGACGAACGGCTCACCATCGACGTGACCGCCGAGTTCGAGGGCGGCCCGACCATCGAGTCGTGGGCGTTGAACGAGATCAGCGTGGAGAAGGGCGAGCGCGCCCAGATGCTGGAGCTGCTCGTCGACGTGGACGGCCGGCCACTGTCCCGGTACGGCTGCGACGGCGTGGTCTGCGCGACCCCGACCGGCTCCACCGCGTACGCGTTCTCCGGCGGCGGGCCCGTGGTCTGGCCGGAGGTGGAGGCGTTGCTGCTGGTGCCGATCAGCGCGCACGCGCTGTTCAGCCGCCCGCTGGTGACCGCGCCGACGTCCACCTTCGCGATCACGGTGGACCCGTTCGCCACCCTTGCCGTGCTGTGCTGCGACGGACGGCGGGTCTACGACCTGCCTCCGGGCGCCCGGGTCACCGTGCGCCGGGGCACGCTGCCGGTGCGGATCGTCCGGCTCAAGGCGCGGCCGTTCACCGACCGGCTGGTGGCCAAGTTCGACCTGCCCGTGCAGGGCTGGCGCGGCAGCCGCCGCTGACCGCGGGCGCAGCGGCGCGGACCGGCCGGACCCCGGCGCCTGGGCCTGCGGCCGTCGGGCCAACCCGGGCCGGCGGTTCGGTGTACCCGGGTCGGGCGGGAACCGGGTTACCGTAGGGGCCTCCCTCGACGACGGCGCGCCGCGCCGGGCCGGCGTACCACGCCGCAACCGGGACGGGGTGAGCGCTCCCGCGTCTGGCGGGAGCGGTCGCCGTGGGCCGTCGACGGGGCCGGCAGGACCGTCGGGCGGACGGTCATCGGGGCGTACGGGCTGCGCTGAGGTGGAGTCCGGGCGGGGCGGTGAGGCACGTGCCCGTCCGGACGCGCGGCCCGGCGGTCGTGGCACCGGCCAGGGGGTGGTCGGGACCACGACGGTCGGGGTGCCGGAGGAGTCGCGACCGGCCGCGGCGGGCGGACCGGGAGTCGGGCCCGGCCGGGTTTCGACCCCGGTCAGGTCCTCGGGTCGACGAGCCGACGCCGGAGGAAGCGGCGGCTCACGAGCCGAGCGGCGACGCGTCCGTCCGGCACCCCGACCATCCACCGCCACCGGCGGGGCGCGCGGGATGCCACCGCCGTGCGCTGGTCGGCGTCCCGCCCACCAGCGCGGACGAAACGCGGGACGCCGCGCCGCCCGCGCCGGCTGGTCAACTGTCGGGGGCCGCGTCTAGTGTCGAGTGCTGTGCTGGAAGAGCTGCGCATCACCGGACTGGGCGTCATCGAGGACACCACGCTGCCGCTGACCGGCGGGATGAACGTCATCACCGGCGAGACCGGTGCGGGCAAGACCATGGTGGTGACCGGCCTCGGCCTGCTCTTCGGCGGCCGGGCCGACGCCGGTCGGGTGCGGGCCCAACCGGGCCGCGCCGTGGTGGAGGGGCGGCTGCGCCTGCAGGGCCGGGTGGCCGGGACAGTGCACGCCCGGATCACCGACGCCGGCGGCGAGCCCGACGAGGACGGCTCACTGCTGCTGAGCCGCACGGTCACCGTGGAGGGCCGCTCCCGGGCGCACCTGGGCGGCCGGAGCATGCCGGTGTCGATGCTGGGCGAGGTCGGCGAGCAGGTGGTGGCCGTGCACGGCCAGTCCGACCAGCTCCGCCTGCTGCGCCCGGCCGAGCAGCGGGCCGCGCTGGACCGGTTCGCCGGCCCCGAGCACGAGAAGCTGCTCGACGCGCTGCGCGAGGCGTACACCCGGTGGCGGGCGGTGGTCGACGACCTGGCCGACCGGCGGCGCAACGCCCGTGAGCGCAACCAGGAGGCGGACCTGCTCCGGCTCGGCCTCGACGAGATCACCCGGGTCGACCCGCAGCCCGGTGAGGACGACGAGCTGAAGGCGGAGGCGCAGCGCCTGGAACACGCCGAGGGGCTGCGTACGGCGGCCCAGCTGGCTCACCAGTGCGTGGCCGGCGGGGTGGACGCGGCCGACGACACGCCGGACGCCACCGCGCTGCTCGGCAGCGCCCGACGCACGCTGGAGGCGCAGGCCGGCACCGACCCCGCGCTCGGCGAGCTGGCCGTGCGGCTGGAAGAGGCGGCCACCCTGGTCGCCGACGTCTCCGCCGAGCTGTCGGCCTACCTGGCCGCACTGGATGCCGACCCGGCCCGCCTGCAGGCCGTCTACGAGCGGCGGGCCGCGCTGCGCGGGCTGACCCGCAAATACGCCGACGACGTCGACGGGGTGATCGCCTGGGCCGAGCGGGCGCGCACCCGGCTGTCCGATCTGGACACCTCCGACGAGTTGCTGGACGAGCTGGACCGGGAGGCGTCCCGGCTGGCCGTGGAGGTGGCCGAGCTGGCTGGCCGGGTCACCGCCTCGCGCCAGGAGGCCGCAGTCCGGTTCGCCGAGCAGGTCACCGTCGAGCTGGCCGGGCTGGCCATGCCGCACGCCCGGATCGAGGTGGCGGTGGTGCCGCGCACGGCCGGGCGGGCCGAGCCGAGCCTCACGGTCAACGGCGTCGAGGCCGGCGTCGGCCCGGACGGCGCCGACGAGGTGGAGCTGCGTCTGCTGGCCCACCCCGGTGCGCCCGCGCTGCCGTTGCAGCGCGGCGCCTCCGGCGGCGAGCTGTCCCGGGTGATGCTCGCCATCGAGGTGGTCTTCGCCGGGTCCGGCGGCCCGCCGACCCTGGTCTTCGACGAGGTCGACGCCGGTGTCGGCGGGCAGGCGGCGGTGGAGATCGGCCGGCGGCTGGCCCGGCTGGCCCGCAGCCACCAGGTCCTCGTGGTCACCCACCTGCCGCAGGTCGCCGCGTTCGCCGACCGCCATCTGGTGGTGGCGAAGGACACCGGGGGTGCGGTGACCACCAGCGGGGTGCGTGTGGTGGAGGACACCGAGCGGGCCCGGGAGCTGGCCCGGATGCTCGCGGGTTTGCCCGATTCCGATCTGGGTATCGCGCATGCCGAGGAACTCCTGGCCGTGGCGGCCAAGGAAAGGCGCCCGTGATTTCGGGTTTGTGACCGCAAGCACACCAGGCCGCGCTCCGGTGTGCTTCCCTGGGTAGGCGGCCCTGCTCAGGCATGTCGCGACAGCAAAACCTGCCTCACATGCCAGGATGGTCACGATGCGTCTACCCACGTTGCGCCGGATCCGGAACACGGAACCGGGCTCAGTCCTCGGCACCGCGCGCCTCGACCGCCGGACGAAGCGGTTGGTCGGCCGGCTCCGGCCCGGGGACATCGCGGTTATCGACCACGTCGACCTGGACCGGGTGGCGGCCGACTCGCTGGTCGCGGTCGGGGTCGCCGCCGTGCTCAACGCCAAGCCCTCGATCTCCGGGCGATACCCGAATCTCGGCCCCGAGGTGCTGATCTCCGCCGGCATCCCGCTCCTGGACGACCTCGGCGAGAGCGTCTTCGAGCAGATCCGCGAGGGTGACGTCGTCCGGATCGAGGGCAACACGGTCTACGTCGGCGACGAGCCGGTCGCGCACGGCGTCCTCCAGGACGCCGAGACGGTGGCCAAGTCGATGGCCGACGCCCGGGAGGGGCTGTCGGTCCAGTTGGAGGCGTTCGCCGCCAACACCATGGACTACCTCAAGCAGGAACGCGACCTGCTGCTCGACGGCGTCGGCGTACCGGAGATCCAGACCCAGATCCAGGGCCGGCACTGCCTGATCGTGGTCCGTGGGTACGACTACAAGGCCGACCTGGACGTGCTGCGCCCCTACATCCGGGAGTTCAAGCCGGTGCTGATCGGCGTGGACGGCGGCGCGGACGCCCTGGTCGAGGCCGGTTACACCCCTGACATGATCATCGGCGACATGGACTCGGTCACCGACGACGTGCTGCGCTGCGGCGCCGAGGTGATCGTGCACGCCTACCCGGACGGCCGGGCACCGGGCCTGCCCCGCGTGGAGGGCCTCGGCGTGCCGGCGATCACCTTCCCGGCCGCGGCGACCAGCGAGGACCTGGCCATGTTGCTGGCCGACGAGAAGGGCGCCTCACTGCTGGTGGCCGTCGGCACCCACGCCACCCTGGTGGAGTTCCTGGACAAGGGCCGCGGCGGTATGGCCTCGACCTTCCTGACCCGGTTGAAGGTGGGCGGCAAACTGGTCGACGCCAAGGGCGTGAGCCGGCTCTATCGGCAGGGCATCTCCGGCTCGTCGCTGCTGCTGCTGGTCCTCGCGGCAATCGCCGCCATGGCCTCCGCGGTGGCGGTGTCCACCGTCGGAAAGGCGTATTTGGGCGTGGTCTCCGAATGGTGGGACAATTTCGTGTTCCAGCTCGGCCAGCTCTTCTAGCTCCCCGACCGATCAAGAGGCTGCAAGCGTGATCAACTTCCGCTACCACGTGGTGTCCCTGACCGCGGTCTTCCTGGCATTGGCGATCGGCCTGGTGGTCGGCACGGCCGCCCTCAACGGGCCGGTCGCCGACTCGCTCAAGGAGAACGTCAACGCGCTGCGCAAGGACAACCAGCAGATGCGCCAGACGGTCAACAACCTCCAGAAGGAACTGGACATGGAGGAGGACTTCGCCGCGGGGTCGGCGCAGCTCCTGCTCCCCGGCAAGCTGACCGGCCGGCGGGTGCTGGTGCTCAGCCTGCCCAGCGGCCGGGAGCACACCGAGGGCGTGGTGAAGATGCTCCAGCTCGCCGGGGCCAACGTCACCGGCCGGATCGACGTCCAGGACAAGTTCATCAACCCGGACAGCAACAACAGCCTGCTGGAACTGGCCGTCACCGCCGCTCGCCCGAACAGCGTCTCCACCGCCAACCTGCCGGGCAACGGGCACGGCGTGGAGACCTCCAGCGCGCTGCTGGCCAGCGTCCTGCTGGACCGGCCGCAGGGCAGCCCGCCGGTCACCGACGCGGACCGCCGGGCGGTGCTCCAGGCGTACACGACCGGCGGGTACCTCAGCCCGCAGGACAAGGTCTCCGGCGCAGCCGAGGCGGTCGTGGTGGTCAGCGGGCAGCCGTACGTCGACAAGGACTCGGCGAAGAAGGACGAGTCGGTGGTGAAGCTCGCCGAGCAGTTCGACCGGAACGGCGCGCTCGTGGTGGGCGGCATGGGCTCCGCCGGGGGCAACGTGGTCGCCGTGGTGCGCGGCGACCCGGTGCTCTCCCAGAGCATCTCGACCGTCGACAACGCCAACACCAAGCAGGGTCAGCTCGTCACCGCGCTCGCCCTGGTGCAGCAGCTGACCGAGAAGAAGGCCGGCCAGTACGGTGTCGGTGACAACGCTGCGGGGGGCCTGCTGCCTAAACTGCCGCAGTGAACGAGCGGAGCGGGGGCGGCGGGCGCGAGCGGTCGCTCGCCGCCCGGTCCGCACCGCGTACGGCATCTGGATCGGGAGGGGTCGCGTGACCAGGTGGGGTCGGCTGCTGGCCGTCGGCGCGGGGGCGGTCGCCGCCCGCTACGTGCTGCGGGAGGTGCGTACCTCTCCGGGTGCGCCGGCGCTGGAGCGGACCAACTTCCGGGGCCGTACGGTCACCCTCGCCGCCGGTCCGGCCCTGGCCGTCGGGGCCGCCACCGCGGGCGCGCTCGGCGCCGGCAGTGCCCCCGCCGGTGCCGCCGCGCTGGTCGCCGGAGTGGGCGCCGGCACGGTCGGGCTGTACGACGACATCGTCGGCGCGCGCCCCGAGCAGAAGGCCGCCAAGGGCTTCGCCGGGCACCTCGCCGCGCTGCGTGAGGGCCGGGTCACCGCCGGGCTTCTCAAGATCGTCGGGGTCGGTGCGGCCGGCCTCGGCGCGGCCGCGCTGCTCGCCGCCGACCCCCGGGTCGCCGCCCACCCTCGTCGGCAGCGCGCCGGCGCCCTCGGTCGAGGGCTGGACGTGCTGCTCGGCGCCGGCGTGGTGGCCGGCACCGCCAACCTGCTCAACCTGCTCGACCTGCGCCCCGGCCGGGCGCTGAAGTCGGGGATGCTGCTCGGCGCGCCGCTGTCCGGTGGCCCGTACGGAGGGATCGCCGCCGGCGCGGTCGGCGCCGCCGCCGGGCTGGTCAAGGAGGACCTCGACGAGCGGGTGATGCTCGGTGACAGCGGCGCCAACGCGCTCGGCGCGCTGCTCGGGGTGAGCCTGGCCGCGCGGACCGGCCCGCTCGGCCGGGCCGGTGTCCTCGCCGTGCTCGCCGCGCTCACCGCCGCCAGCGAGAAGGTCAGCTTCACCCAGGTCATCCAGCGGACCCCGGGGCTGCGGGAACTCGACGCGCTGGGCCGGCCCGCGGACTGACGTGAAGAAACCGGCACCCCTCGCCGGCGCCGGCCGGGTGGCCGGAGCGGCCGCGCTCATCGCCGTCCTCACCGTGGTGAGCAGGCTCGCCGGCTTCGGCCGTACCGCCGTGTTCACCTGGGTCGTCCAGCGCAGCGACCTCGGCGGCATGTACGTGATCGCCAACACGGTCCCGAACATCATCTTCGAGATGGTCGCCGGCGGTGCCCTTGCCAGTCTCGTCGTGCCGCTGCTGGCCCGATCGGTCGAGGCCGGCGACCGCCTCGAGGTCAGTGCCATCACCCGCGCCCTGTTGACCTGGACGCTGACCCTCCTCGTGCCGCTCGCCGTCCTGGTGGCGCTGCTGGCCGGTCCGATCGTCGGACTGCTCAGCGAGGACCGTTCACCGGCCGAACTGGCCGCGGGCGCGCGGATGCTGCGGGTCTTCGCCCCCCAGTTGCCGCTCTACGGCGTCGGCATCGTGCTCACCGGGGTGCTCCAGGCGCACCGGCGGTTCGCCTGGCCGGTGATCGCCCCGCTGCTGTCCAGCGTCACGGTCATCGGCGTCTACCTCGCCTTCGGTGTGCTGGAAGGGCGGGGCGCCACCATCGCCCAGGTGAGCCGCTCGGGTGAGCTGATCTTGTCGGGGGGCACCACTCTCGGGGTGGTGGTGCTGTCGCTGTCGCTGCTGGTGCCGCTGCGCCGGCTGCGGCTGCGGCTACGGCCCGGGTACGCCTTCCCTGCCGAGGCGCGGGCGAAGGTCGGCGGGCTGGCCGTGGCGGGCGCGGTGACGGTGACCGGCCAGCAACTGGCGCTGGCGGTGATCCTGAACCGGGTATCGGGCGGCCCGGTCGGCTCCCCCCAGGTCTACAACCTGGCGCAGACGATGTACCTGCTGCCATGGTCGGTGCTGGCGGTGCCGCTGGCGGTGGCGGCCTATCCGACTCTCGCCGCCGCCGCGGCCGGCGGGGACGACGCGGGATACCGGAAGACGCTGGCACCCGCGACGCGGGCGGTGTTGCTGTTCAGCTGTCTGGGTGCGGCGGCCCTGGTGGGCACGGCGGAGGCGGTGGGCCGTTTCTTCCCGCTCGGGGCGGGGGAGACGGCGGCGGCCATCATCGGCTTCGCGCCCGGCCTGATCGGCTATGGGCTTTTCGCGGTGTTGTCGCGAGCGCTCTACGCCAGAGGCGCGACCCGGGCCGCCACTGCCGCGATCACGATCGGCTGGCTGGCTGTCCCGGTGGTGGCCGTGCCGCTGTCGGCCCTGCTGCACCGGGACGACCGGGTGCTCGCGGTGACCCTGGCCAACTCGGTCGGGATGCTGCTGTTGGGTGGTCTGCTGATCGTCGCCGTGGTCCGTTCCGCCGGCCGGGCCGCCCTCGCCGGCGTGGGTCGGGCCGGCGCCGCCGGCCTGCTCGCCGCCGTGGTCGCCGGGCTCGGTGGGGTGGCCACCTCCCGCGGGATCGCCGGCCTCGGTGCCGGGACCCCGACGGCATTCGGTGCGCTCGTGCAGGGCATGCTGTCCGGGGCCGTGGTCGCCGCCCTCTTCCTCGCCGTAGCCTGGCTGGCCGACGCACGGGACGTTCGGCCGCTGCTCGCGGCTGCGGCCCGTCGGCTCGGGCGGCGACGGCCGCCGCCCGCCGACAACACGCAGGAGGCGCAGCATCCCCCGGACCGGGGCGACGGGAAGGGAGACTCTGCGGTGAGCGCGAGGAGCGAGCCGGGTTTGCGAGCCCCGCGGTCGCGAACGAGAGGTAGGCAATGACGGACGCCTCGTCGGCGCAGCGGTGGTCCGGCTCGGTGGCCCTGGTGCTCGCCTCCGCCACCGGCGGAGTGGGGCAGCACGTCCGCTCGGTGGCCCGGGGGCTGACCGTCGCCGGCGTGTCCGTGCTGGTCTGCGGCCCGGCCGCCACCCAGGAGCAGTTCGACTTCACCGCGGCGGGCGCCCGGTTCGCGCCGGTGGAGATCCCGGCCAGCCCCACCCCGGCCGACGCGCGGGCCGTCACCGCGCTGCGCCGGGCGCTCGCCGCCACCGGAGTCGACGTCGTGCACGCGCACGGGCTGCGGGCCGGTCTGGTCGCCGTGCTCGCCCGGCCGGCCGCACCGCTGGTGGTCACCTGGCACAACGCCGTCCTCGCCGGCGGGCTGCGTGGGCAGCTGTCCCGGCTCGCCGAGCGGGTCGTCGCCCGCTCGGCCCGGGTGGCGCTGGGCGCCTCCGCCGACCTGGTGGAGCGGGCCGCCGCGCTGGGCGCGGTCGACGCCCGCCTCGCCCCGGTCGCCGCGCCGGCGCTGCCCGCGCCGCGCCGCCGCCGGGCCGCCGTCCGGGCCGAGTTCGGCGTCGCCCCCGCCCGGCCGCTGATCCTCTCGGTGGGCCGGCTGCACCCGCAGAAGCGGTACGACATTCTGGTCGACGCGGCCGCCCGGTGGCGTACCCGGACTCCGGCGCCGCAGGTGCTGATCGCCGGCAGCGGGCCGGCGTACCTCCAGCTCGCCGCGCGGATCTCGGCCGCCCGGGCGCCGGTGAATCTGCTCGGGCACCGCACCGATGTGGCCGATCTGCTGGCCGGCGCCGACCTGGCCGTGGTGACCAGCGACTGGGAGGCCCGTCAGCTCTTCGCCCAGGAGGCGATGCGGGCCGGCGTGCCGCTGGTGGCGACCGCCGTGGGCGGCCTGCCGGAGCTGGTCGGCGGCGCCGCGGTGCTCATCCCCGCCGGTGACGTCGACGCGGTCGACGCGGCGGTCCGCGACCTGCTGGACGACGAGTCCCGTCGGGCCGATCTGGCCCGCCGGGGCGCCGCCCGGGCCGCGACCTGGCCGACCGAGGCGGACACGGTGACCGCCCTGGCCGCCCTCTACGCCGAGCTGGCGCCCGAGCCGTCGACGGGGAATCGGTGATGCTGCGCAGACTGACGCCGGTCCTGCTGACCCTGGTCGTGGTGGCGCTCGGCATCACCGCGCTGGCCGCCCGGCCCGACAACGGCAACCCCGGGCGCAGCGCCGACTTCGTGGTGATGGTCGGGGTGGCCGGGCTGCGCTGGGACGACGTGGACCCGGCGACCACCCCGACGCTGTGGCGGATGGCCGAGACCGGCTCCATCGGTTCCCTCTCGGTGCGCTCCGCGCACCGGCCCACCTGCCCGGTCGACGGCTGGCTCACCCTCGGCGCCGGCAACTTCGCCGGCTGGAACGGCAGCCGCCTGCCAGGTGGCTGCCCGGCTGCCCAGGTGGCCGTCGAGCAGCCCGACGGGATCGGCGCCAACCTGCCCGACCAGGAGAGCGTCGTCGCCTACAACCAGGACAAGCAGTCCTGGGGCGCCACCCCCGGAGCGCTGTCGGAGTCGGTGCGTTGTTCGGTGGCGGTCGGACCGGGTGCGGCGGTGGCCGCCGCCCGCCCGTTCGGCCGGGTCGACCGGTACGCGCCGGCCCTCCCCGACGATCCGGCCGAGCTGCTCGGCTCCTGCGTGCTGAGCATCGTCGACCTGGGCACCGTCGCCGGCGAGGATCCGGTGATCCGCGCCGCCCAGGCCCGGCAGGCCGACACCCAACTCGCCCGGGTGCTCGCCGCCCGGCCGCCCCACTCGCTGGTCCTGGTCGCCGGCGTCTCCGACACCGACACGCCGTCCCGGCTGCACGTGGCCGTCGCCGACGGCCCGGGCTGGGAGCGGGGCTGGCTGACCTCGCCGAGCACCGCCCGCGAGGGTTACCTGCAACTGGCGGACCTGGCTCCCACCGCCCTCGCCGCGCTGGGCCGGCCGATGCCGGAGCGGCTCTTCCTCGGCCGGGCCGCGGTATCGGTGGGCGGGCGACCGGCCGACCTGCGTACCGCGATCGACCATCCGGCCGACGCGGACCGCGAGGCCGGCGCGCGGCGCGAGGTCGTCGGCTGGTTCTTCGCCCTGCTCGCCGTCGCCCAGGTGGCCCTCGCGGTGGCGGTGCTGCCGCTGCTGCGCCGGGCCCGCCGGCACGCCGGCCCGCACGGGCCCGAACCGGTGTCCCGTCGGGTGGTGGCGGCCGTGGAGCTGCTGCTGATCGCCGCGGCGCTCGCCGTGCCCGCCGCCCTGCTCGCCGACGCCGCGCCATGGTGGCGCGGCCAGCACGCCGGCTGGTGGTTCGCGGTGGTGACCACCCTGCTGATCGTCGGGGGCACGGCCGCCGTCCGGTTCAGCCCCGGTCACGATCGCACCCTCGGCCCGCTCGGCGCGGTGGCCGGGCTGGCCACCCTGGTGGTCGGCGTGGACGTGCTCACCGGCTCCCGGTTGCAGCTCAACGGCGTGGTCGGCTACTCCGCCCCGGCGGGCGGCCGGTACGTCGGCCTCGGCACCGTCGGCCTGGGCGTGTTCATCGCCGGCTCGCTGCTCTGCGGCGGCTGGCTGGCCCAGCGGGTACGCCGGGCCTGGCGCCCGGTGGTGATGGTGGCGATCGGTGCCGCCGCCGTGGTGATCGTGGGCAGCCCCTACCTGGGGGCTGACTCGATCGGCGCGGTCGCGCTCGCCGCCGGGGTGAGCGTCGCCGCCGCGATCTGCACCGGTGGCTGGCTGACCGTCAGCCGGCTGGCCTGGGCCACCATGGCCGGGTTGGCACTCACCATCGGCTTCGCCGTGATCGACCTGCGTAGGCCGGCGGCCGAGCGGGGCAGCGTCGGCCGCTTCCTCGCCGCCCTCGGTGACGGCACCAGCGGGCTCACCGTCCACCGGTCGAGCGCCGCCAACGTCGAGACCCTGGTCAACAGTCCGCTCACCGTGCTGGCGCTGGCCGGCGCCGCGCTGGTCTGGCTCGCCCTGCTCCAGCCGTGGGGTGGCCTGATGCGCCTGTTCGGCATCTACCCGGCGATCCGGGCCGCGATGGCCGGCACCGGGGTGGCCGCCGGCATCGGTGGGGTGCTGGGCGGCGCGGCGCTGGACGTGGCCGGGGCGGCGGGTGCCCTGGTGGTGCCGATGGCGGCGCTCGCCGCGCTGCGGGTGCTCGACCATGCCACCGACCGCACCCAGCCCGCCGGCGGGCGGCCCGGCGACGACGGCGGTTCCGGTCCGGCCGGCGGGCCGACCGGTGGCGCGGACCCGGATGGCGGTCGCGCGTCCGGTTCCGCCGACCCGGGGGGCGTCGACCGGCCGTCCGCCGACGCGGACGTCGGCCCGTCCGGCGCCCCGGCCGGGACGGCGGGGGCCGACGGCGGGGGTACGGACGCCCGCGGCGGGGCGGTGGCCGGCGAACCCGCTACGGAGGGCCCGGTACGGGTGCCCGCCCAGGGCCGCCCGGCATCGACCGACGTGCCCACCTCCTGAGGAAAGCCGCTTTCACGTGCGCCGACGGCGGGTGCGGCGCTGGCCCGGGGCGGGGAAGGTGTTACCGTGGAATCCCGTGGATCGCGTGATCACTCTGCTGATCAGCACGGCGGTTCGCACGACCGCGACGGACGACACGGGAGCAGGCCTTGGCCCCTTCAGCACGGACGACCAGGCACATTTTCGTCACCGGGGGCGTCGCCTCCTCGCTGGGTAAGGGCCTCACCGCCTCCAGCCTCGGCAACCTGCTGACCGCGCGCGGGCTGCGCGTGGTGATGCAGAAGCTCGACCCGTACCTCAACGTCGATCCGGGGACGATGAACCCGTTCCAGCACGGCGAGGTCTTCGTCACCGAGGACGGCGCCGAGACCGACCTCGACGTCGGCCACTACGAGCGGTTCCTGGACCGGGACCTGTCCGGCAAGGCGAATGTCACCACCGGGCAGATCTACTCGGCCGTGATCGCCAAGGAGCGGCGCGGCGAGTACCTCGGCGACACCGTCCAGGTCATCCCGCACATCACCAACGAGATCAAGTCGCGGATCCTCGGCATGGCCGAGCCGGACGCCGACGGCCAGGTCCCCGACGTGGTGATCACCGAGGTCGGCGGCACGGTCGGCGACATCGAGTCGCTGCCGTTCCTGGAGGCGATCCGTCAGGTCCGCCACGACCTGGGCCGGGACAACTGCTTCTACCTGCACGTCTCGCTTGTGCCTTACCTGGCGCCGTCGGGCGAGCTGAAGACCAAGCCGACCCAGCACTCGGTGGCGCAGCTGCGCAGCATCGGTATCCAGCCGGACGCCCTGGTGCTGCGCTGCGACCGGGACATCCCGGACAAGGTCAAGGAGAAGCTCTCCCTGTACTGCGACGTGGACCGGGAGGCGGTCACCGCCGCCCCGGACGCGCCGAGCATCTACGACATCCCGAAGGTGCTGCACCGCGAGGGCCTCGACGCGTACGTGGTGCGGCGGCTCGGCGTCTCCTTCCGCGACGTCGACTGGACCCGCTGGGACGACCTGCTGGACCGGGTGCACCAGCCGCTGCACACGGTGACCGTGGCGCTGGTCGGCAAGTACGTCGACCTGCCCGACGCCTATCTCTCGGTGAGCGAGGCGATCCGGGCCGCCGGCTTCGGCCACCGGGCCCGCGTGCAGCTGCGCTGGGTGCCCAGCGACGACTGCGTCACCCCGGCCGGCGCGGCGGCCGCCCTCGCGGGGGTGGACGGCATCGTGATCCCCGGCGGCTTCGGCGTCCGGGGCATCGAGGGCAAGATCGGCACCGCCCGGTACGCCCGGGAGAACGGCATCCCGCTGCTCGGCCTCTGCCTCGGCCTGCAGTGCATGACCATCGAGGTGGCCCGCCACCTGGCCGGCCTCGACGGGGCGAACTCGCTGGAGTTCGACGAGGAGGCCAAGCACCCGGTCATCGCCACGATGGCCGACCAGGAGGACATCGTCGCCGGCAAGGGCGACCTGGGTGGCACCATGCGGCTCGGGGCGTACCCGGCGAAGCTGGCCGAGGGCTCGCTGGTCGCGGACGCGTACGGCAGCACCGAGGTCAGCGAGCGGCACCGGCACCGGTACGAGGTGAACAACGCGTACCGTGACCAGCTCACCAAGGCCGGTCTGCGATTCTCCGGCACCTCGCCGGACGGCCGCCTGGTCGAGTTCATCGAGCTGGACCGGAGCCTGCACCCGTTCTTCGTGGCCACCCAGGCGCACCCGGAGTTGAAGAGCCGGCCGACCCGGCCGCACCCGCTGTTCGCCGCGTTCGTCAAGGCCGCCGTCGCGTGCTCCGAGGCCGACCAGCTCCCGGTCGACCTGGAAGCCGCGTCGGCGGGGGCCCCGGCGGCGAAGAAGGCGAGTCGCACCGGCGGCGCCACCGCGGCGAAGGCGGCATCCGCGTCGTGAGCGGGCGGAGCGAGCAGGCCGCCGGGCCCAGCAGCGCGGTCGAGCACCGGTACGAGGTGACCGACCACCGCGAGATCTGGTCCGGCCGGATCTTCTCGGTGGTCAGCGACGACGTCACCATGCCCGGCGGCGGCACCGCCTCCCGGGACTACGTGCGGCACGTCGGCGCGGTGGCCGTGGTGGCGCTGGACGACGCCGGACAGGTGGTGCTGATCCGGCAGTACCGGCACCCGGTCGGCCGGCACCTGTGGGAACTGCCGGCCGGGCTGATGGACGTCAGCGGCGAGGACCTGGCCGCCGCGGCGGCCCGGGAACTGGCCGAGGAGGCCGACCTGACCGCCGGCGCCATCGACGTGCTGGTCGACCTGCACAGCTCGCCGGGCTTCTCCGACGAGGTGGTCCGGGTCTTCCTGGCCCGCGACCTCGCCGACGTGCCCGCCGATCAGCGGCACGACCGGCGCGACGAGGAGGCCGACCTCCAGGTCGTCCGGATCGACCTCGACGAGGCGGTCGGGATGGTCCTCGCGGGGGAGATCACCAACGCCGCCTGCGTGGCCGGGCTGCTCGCCGCCGCCCGGGCCCGGGAGACCGGGTTCGCAGAGCTGCGCCGGGCGGAGGTGCCGCTGCCCCGCTGAGCGGGGTCCGACGACGAAGGGGCCGCGCGGTGTCAGCACCGCGCGGCCCTTTTATTCCGTGGTGTCGCCGCTCAGTCGCGCAGCGGGCGGCCTTGGCCGTCGACGCCACCCTTGACCAGGATCAGGATGCCGTCGATGAAGCCCCAGATGCCGCCGGCACCACAGGTTACGAGGCTCACCACGAGCTGGAGCACACCGGTCTTGGTGTCGCCCATGTAGAAGCGGCCGGCACCGAGCCAGCCCAGCAGGATGCCGAGGATGCCCGCGACAACCTTGCTCTTGTCCGAGACACCCTGCGGGTGCTGCTGATAAGGGGGAGTGGTCATGAGCGGACACCTTAGTGATCCACGGCCGTCCTGTCCGCATCGCCGCCCCCACAATGCGAGGATATTTACCGAAGATTGTCCTGACGGCTGAGGCGGTCTCCACCGCCCGGCCCGGCCCATGCCTGACACATCGTCAGGACGACCGGGCACCGGATGCCACTGTGCTGGCCTCCGCGGAGTCCCCACGCGCCTAGACTGCCGCCGGCGGGACCGGTGGACCGTGTCGGCAATGGGGCCGCTGCGGCGCCGCACAGTCGGGGACGAGCAGCCCCGAGGAAGGTGTCTGCATCGTGAAGGTCGGAATCCCCCGCGAGGTCAAGAACCACGAGTACCGGGTGGCGATCACACCCGCGGGCATCAACGAGTTCACCCGCCACGGCCACGAGGTCTTCGTCGAGTCCGGCGCGGGCGTCGGATCCACCATCACCGACGACGAGTTCGCCGCCGCCGGCGCGAAGATCCTCGCCACCGCCGACGAGGTCTGGGACGCCGCCGAGCTGGTGCTCAAGGTCAAGGAGCCGATCGCCGAGGAGTACCACCGGATGCGCGAGGGGCAGGTGCTCTTCACCTACCTGCACCTGGCCGCCTCCCGGGAGTGCACCGACGCGCTGCTCGACCGAAGGGTCACCGGCATCGCGTACGAGACCGTCGAGCTGCCCGACCGTTCGCTGCCGCTGCTCGCCCCCATGTCCGAGGTGGCCGGTCGGCTCGCCCCGCAGGTGGGCGCCTTCTACATGATGCGCACCGGCGGCGGCCGGGGCGTGCTGCCGGGTGGCGTGTCCGGTGTGTACGCGGCCAAGACCGTGGTCATCGGCGCCGGCGTCTCCGGGATGAACGCCGCCGCGATCGCGCTCGGCCTGCAGTCCGAGGTGCTGCTGCTGGACAAGAACGTCGCCCGGCTGCGCCAGGCCGACGCCATCTACCGTGGCCACCTGCAGACGGTCGCCTCCAACGCCTACGAGATCGAGCGGGCCGTGGTCGACGCGGACCTGGTCATCGGCGCGGTGCTGGTGCCCGGCGCGAAGGCGCCGAAGCTCATCTCCAACGAGCTGGTCTCCCGGATGAAGCCGGGCAGCGTGCTCGTCGACATCGCCATCGACCAGGGCGGCTGCTTCGAGGACTCGCGTCCCACCACGCACGCCGACCCGGTCTACAAGGTGCACGAGTCGATCTTCTACTGCGTCGCGAACATGCCGGGGGCGGTGCCGAACACCAGCACCCACGCGCTGACCAACGTCACCCTGCCGTACGCCCTCGAGCTGGCCAACCAGGGTTGGCGCGAGGCGCTGCGCAACGACCCGGCCCTCGCCCTCGGCCTGAACACCCACGCCGGCAAGGTCGTCTACGGCCCGGTCGCCGAGGCGCACGACATGGACGTGCTGCCGCTGGCCGAGGTGCTGGCCTGAGCACAGCCACGGAAGGGGCCGGCCCGGGCAGGCAGCCCGCGCCGGCCCTGCGCCGTGCCGTCCGGGGCTATCTGGACCACCTCACCGTCGAGCGTGGGCTGTCCACGAACACCCTCGCCTCGTACCGCCGGGACCTCGACCGCTACCTGGCCACCCTGGCCGCGGCCGGGGTGGCCGACCTGGCCGCCGTCGGGCCCGCCGAGGTCGAGGGGCACCTGGCCCGGTTGCGCGCCGGCGACGCCGACCACCCGCCGCTGGCGGTGACCTCGGCGGCCCGCGCGGCCAGCGCCGTCCGGGGCCTGCACCGCTTCGCGCTGCGCGAGGGGCTGGCCGGCGCCGACCCCAGCCGTGACGTCCGACCGCCCACCCCGCCGCGACGGCTGCCCCGGGCGCTGCCGCTCGACGACGTGGTCCGGCTGCTGGAGGCCGCCGGCCCGGTCACCGCCACCGGCGACGCGGCGCCCCGCGCCCTGCGCGACCGGGCACTGCTGGAGTTCCTGTACGGCACCGGCGCGCGGATCTCCGAGGCGGTCGGCGTCGCCGTCGACGACCTGGACGCCGACGAGGGCGCCGTGCTGCTGCGCGGCAAGGGCGGCCGCACCCGGCTCGTCCCGATCGGGGGGTACGCCGTCGAGGCGCTGCGCGGCTGGCTGGTCCGCGGCCGTCCGGTGCTGCTCGCCGCCGGCCGTGGCACCCCGGCGGTCTTCGTCAACGCGCGTGGCGGGCCGCTGACGCGGCAGGGCGCCTGGACCGTCCTGCGCGGCGCGGCCGAGCGGGCCGGCCTGCCGGTGGACGGCCCCGAAGCGGTCTCCCCGCACACCCTGCGCCACTCGTACGCCACCCACCTGCTCGACGGCGGCGCCGACGTCCGGGTGGTGCAGGAACTGCTCGGCCACGCCTCGGTGACCACCACCCAGGTGTACACGTTGGTCACCGTGGAGCGGCTGCGCGAGGTGTACGCGACCGCCCACCCACGGGCCCGCGGCTGACCTCTTCGGACCCTTCGGGCAGCCGGCGGCCCGACACGCCGACCCGGTACCGAACGCGCTGCTGGCGCGTGGCGTACAGTCGGCATCGGCGTGGACCTCACGGGCGGTCGAACCGGGGTACGCAGCGGCGCCGCGAGGGACGTCGGACGACTCCGACACCGGGTGGTCGTCGGGAGGGGGCAACGAGGACATGGCTGGCAACGAGGACCGTGCCGAGACCTGGACGTCGGAGCTCCGCGAGCAGCAGGCGACGCTCGGCGGCGACCTCGGCCCGGCCGACCCGGCCGCCTACACGATGCGCAAGCCGATCCCGGAGCCGATGCCGACCGACCGGCACGGCCCGGCGCGGATCATCGCGATGGCCAACCAGAAGGGTGGCGTCGGCAAGACCACCACCACCATCAACCTGGGCGCCGCGCTCGCCGAGTACGGCCGCAAGGTGCTGCTGGTCGACTTCGACCCGCAGGGTGCGCTCTCTGTCGGCCTTGGGGTCAACCCGCACAACCTCGACCTGTCGGTCTACAACCTGCTCATGCAGGACGACGTCACCGCCGAGGACGTCCTGATCAAGACCGACGTCGCCGGGCTGCACCTGCTCCCTGCCAACATCGACCTCTCCGCCGCCGAGATCCAGTTGGTCAACGAGGTCGCCCGGGAGATGGCCCTGGCACGGGTGCTCAAGTCGGTCCGCAAGGAGTACGACTTCATCCTGATCGACTGCCAGCCCTCGCTGGGCCTGCTGGCGATCAACGCGCTGACCGTGGCGCACGGCGTGCTCATCCCGCTGGAGTGCGAGTTCTTCAGCCTGCGCGGGGTCGCGCTGCTGCTGGACACCATCGACAAGGTGCGCGAGCGGCTCAACTTCGACCTGGAGCTCGAAGGCATCCTCGCCACCATGTACGACAGCCGCACCACCCACTGCCGGCAGGTGCTTCAGCGGGTGGTGGAGGCGTTCGGCGACAAGGTCTACCAGACCGTGATCACCAAGACCGTGAAGTTCCCCGAGTCGACCGTCGCCGGCGCCCCGATCACCACCCTCGACCCGGCCTCCTCCGGTGCCCGCAACTACCGCCAGCTGGCCCGCGAGGTGATCGCCGCCCAGGCTGATCGGTAGGACCGGGTGCACCAGGCCGCCGGTGCCGCGAGCCCGTCCACTACGGTCGTCGGGTGACCGCGCCGCCCCTCGACCCGCCCGCCGCCCCGCGCGGCGCCGCCGACCCGGCGACCGCCGCCGAACTGGCCGCGGAGCTCGACGGCGTCGTGCCGGCAGATCCCGCCGCCCCGACCGAGCAGTCCGGCGGCTTCACCGTCCGGCTGGACAACTTCACCGGCCCGTTCGACCTGCTGCTCCAGCTCATCAGCAAGCACAAGCTCGACGTGACCGAGGTGGCCCTGCACAAGGTCACCGACGAGTTCATCGCCTACATCCGGGCCATGGGCGACCAGTGGGACCTGGACGAGACCAGCGAGTTCCTGCTGGTCGCCGCCACCCTGCTCGACCTGAAGGCGGCCCGGCTGCTGCCCGCCGCCGAGGTGGAGGACGAGGAGGACCTGGCCCTGCTGGAGGCCCGGGACCTGCTCTTCGCCCGGCTGTTGCAGTACAAGGCGTACAAGGAGGCGGCGGCGCACCTAGCCCAGCTGGAGGCGGTCGGCGGCCGGCGCTACCCCCGCGCGGTCACCCTGGAACCCCGGTACGCCGACGCCCTGCCCGACCTGGTGCTCGGCATCGGCCCGGAGCGCCTGCTCAAGCTGGCGCTCAAGGCGATGACCCCGAAGCCGGTGCCCGAGGTGTCCATCGCGCACGTGCACATGGTCCGGGTCAGCGTCCGGGAGCACGCGGAGATCATCTCCGGCCGGCTGCGCCGCGCGGGCACGGCGACCTTCTCGCTGCTCTGCGCCGACTGCGAGATCACCCTGGAGGTGGTGGCCCGCTTCCTGGCGCTGCTGGAGCTGTACCGGCAGGGGCTGGTCGCCTTCGTCCAGGAGCAGGCCCTGGAGGAGCTGACCGTCCGCTGGACCGGCCCCGCCGACGGCGACACCGAACTGACCATCGACGAGTACGCCGGCTCTCCGGAGCCGGCCGCCCCGGCCGCCCCGGCGGGCGACCCGGCAACGACGCAGGAGTGATCCCGATGAGCGAGCGTCAGCGAGCGAATCATCAATGCAGCGACGTGGTGTCTCATGGCGGCACGGAGCGCAGCGGAGTGCCGGCATGAGCGACGAGGAGCGCCAGGATTCCCTGGCGGACCAGGCCGCCGCCTGGATCCCCCCGTGGCAGCGTCCCGCACCCCCCGCTCCCGCCCCCGCCGACCAGCCGCCCCCCGAGCCGGAGCCAGCCGCCTCGGAACCCGACCCCGTCGCAGATCTTGGCGGAGAGAGGCCCCAGGAGGGGCCGATCTCTGCCCCGATCTCCACGGTCGAGGAGGCGGAGCCCGAGCCCACTCCGGATCTTGATACGGAGGCGCCCGACGCGGGTCCGGACCGTACCAAGATCTTGGAGGCGCCCGGCGAGCGCGAGGCGGCGGGAGCGGAGGACGCGGCTCCGGGCGGGCCCGAGAAGCGGCCGGCGGGGCGGCGGCGGGCGACCCCCGCGCCGGAGCCCGCGCCGGAGCTGGACGACGCGGAGCTGCGGGGCGCGCTGGAGGCGATCCTGCTGGTGGTGGACCAGCCGGTCAGCGAGCTGATCCTCGCCCAGGTGCTGGAGCAGTCCCCGGAGCGGATCGGCCCGATGCTCGACGACATCGCCGCCGGCTACACCGCCGCCGGGCACGGCTTCGAGCTGCGCCGGGCCGCCGGTGGGTGGCGTCTCTACACCCGCCCGGAATACGCCACCTACGTGGAGCGGTTCGTGCTGGACGGGCAGTCGGTACGGCTCACCCAGGCCGCGCTGGAAACCCTGGCCGTGGTCGCCTACAAGCAGCCGGTGACCCGGTCGCGGGTCTCCGCGATCCGGGGTGTCAACTGCGACGGGGTGCTCCGTACCCTGGTCTCCCGCGGACTGGTCGAGGAGTGCGGCACCGAATCCGACAGCGGAGCGTTCCTCTACCGGACCACCACGATGTTCCTGGAGAAGCTGGGGCTGAACTCGGTGGACGACCTGCCCCCGCTGGCCCCCTTCCTGCCCGACGACGTAGAAGAGCTTGCCGATGCGACGCGATGACCGTGCCCCCAAACCCGACGCCCCCGTGTACGAGAGCGCCGAGCGCCTGCAGAAGGTGCTCGCCGCCGCCGGGGTGGGGTCGCGGCGCGCCTGCGAGGACCTGATCTTCCGGCGCCGGGTCACCGTCAACGGCCGGGTCGCCCAGCTCGGCGACAAGGCCGACCCGACCCGCGACGTCATCCACGTCGACGGCGAGCGGCTCCAGGCCGACACCCGCCTGGTCTACCTGGCCATGAACAAGCCCCGCGGCGTCGTTTCCACCATGGCGGACGAAAAGGGACGGGCCGCGCTGTCCGACTTCCTCGGCAACCGGGTGGAGCAGCGCGTCTACCACGTCGGGCGGCTCGACGCGGACAGCGAGGGCCTGCTGCTGCTCACCAACGACGGCACCCTCGCCCACCGCCTCATGCACCCGTCGTACGGGGTGTCGAAGACGTACCTCTGCGAGGTGGCCGGGCCGATCCCGCGCAACCTGGGCAAGCGGCTGGCCGCCGGGGTCGAGCTGGAGGACGGCCCGGTGCGGGTCGACTCGTTCCGGGTGGTGGGCACCCTGGGCAAGACCGCCCAGGTGGAGGTGACCCTGCACGAAGGGCGCAAGCACATCGTCCGGCGCCTGCTGGCCGAGGTCGGGCACCCGGTGAGTCGGCTGGCGCGTACCTCGATCGGGCCGATCCGCCTGGGCGACCTGCGCGCCGGGCGGACCCGACGGCTCACCAACGCCGAGGTCGCCGCCCTGTTCAAGGCGGTGGGTGACTGACCCCCCGTTCGGGGTAGGTCAGCCGGTAGGCTTCCTCGCGGTCGGCGACGGCGTCACGTCGTGGCGCGGCGTCGGCCGCGCCGACCTGGAGTTGTCGGCGACGGCTCCAGGTCGTGGCGCGGCGCCAGGACGCGCCGAGCTGGAGTTGTCGGGGCGGCCGCGGTGGCGCGGGTCGCGCCCGGCGACGTCGCCGCGCGGGTCCGCCAGGGCCGCGGGCATCATTGGACGAGGAACACATCCGCTCAACGGCGCCGGAGACACCGGTGACCCGCGAGGTACGGGCTGAGGAGGAACACGGTGGGGGAGAACGATCGGACCGGGCGGTGCGTGGTCGCGGTGGACGGGCCGTCCGGTTCGGGTAAGTCCACCGTCTCGCGGCGGCTCGCAGCCAGCCTCGGGGCCCGCTACCTCGACACCGGCGCGATGTACCGGGCCGTCACCTGGGCGGTGCTGCGCTCCGGAGTCGATCTGACCGACGCCGAATCGGTGGCCAAGGTCGCCGGTGAGGTCGACCTGCGCATCGGCACCGACCCCCAGGGGTACGGCGTGGTCGCTGACGGCGTCGACGTGGAGAAGGAGATCCGGGGTCCCGAGGTGACCGGTGCGGTCTCCGTCGTGGCCGCCGTGTCGGCCGTACGCGACCTGCTGGTCGGCCGGCAGCGGCAGATGATCGAGAACGCCGGCCGGATCGTGGTCGAGGGCCGTGACATCGGCTCGGTGGTGGCCCCGGACGCCGACCTGAAGGTCTACCTGACCGCCTCCGCGGCGGCCCGCGCCCAGCGGCGAAGCGCCGAGGACGCCAGCGATGTCGCCGCGACCGCCGTCGACCTGGCCCGCCGGGACAAGCTCGACTCGACCCGCCAGGTCAACCCGCTCCAGCAGGCCGCGGACGCGGTCGTGCTGGACACCACCGAGCTGGGCATCGACGAGGTCGTCGCCCGGCTCCGGGACCTGCTCACCGAGCGGGGCGTGGCGTGACCGAGACGAGTGACGGCTGGGTGGAGCTGCGCGATCCGGAGTTCGACGCCGGGGAGCAGTCCGGCCCGCAGCCGGTGGTGGCCGTGGTCGGCCGGCCCAACGTGGGCAAGTCGACGCTGGTCAACCGGATCATCGGCCGCCGACAGGCGGTCGTCGAGGACATCCCCGGGGTGACCCGCGACCGCGTCCCGTACGACGCGAACTGGAACGGGCGGGCGTTCACCGTGGTGGACACCGGCGGCTGGGAGCCCGACGCCAAGGACCGGGCCGCGGCGATCGCGGCGCAGGCCGAGGCGGCCGTCGCCACCGCCGACGTGGTGCTTTTCGTGGTCGACGCGATGGTCGGCTCGACCGACGTGGACGAAGCCGCGGTGAAGATGCTGCGCCGCAGCGCCAAGCCGGTGATCCTGGTGGCGAACAAGGCGGACAACGCCAATATCGAGATGGAGGCGACCGCGCTCTGGTCGCTCGGCCTCGGTGAGCCGTACCCGGTCTCCGCGCTGCACGGCCGCGGCTCCGGCGACCTGCTCGACGCCATCCTGGACGCCCTGCCCGAGGCCCCGAAGGTGGTGGAGCACCGCCCCCGCGGCCCGCGCCGGGTGGCCCTGGTGGGCCGGCCCAACGTCGGCAAGTCCAGCCTGCTCAACCGCTTCTCCGGCGAGGAACGGGCGGTGGTCGACTCGGTCGCCGGCACCACCGTTGACCCGGTCGACAGCCTGGTGGAGATCGGCGGGGAGACCTGGCAGCTGGTGGACACCGCGGGCCTGCGCAAGCGGGTCGGCAAGGCCAGCGGCACCGAGTACTACGCCAGCCTGCGCACCGCCTCGGCGATCGAGGCGGCCGAGGTGGCGGTGGTGCTGCTCGACGCCGGCGAGGTCATCAGCGAGCAGGACCAGCGGATCCTCTCCATGGTCGTGGAGGCCGGTCGGGGCCTGGTCATCGCGTTCAACAAGTGGGACCTGGTCGACGCCGACCGCCGGTACTACCTGGACAAGGAGATCGACCGGGAGCTGCGCCGCATCCCCTGGGCGATCCGGCTCAACCTGTCGGCGAAGACCGGTCGGGCGGTCGACAAGCTCGCCCCGGCCCTGCGCAAGGCCCTGGCAAGCTGGGAGACGCGGATCCCCACCGCGCAGCTCAACCAGTGGCTCACCGCCCTGGTGCAGGCCACCCCGCACCCGGTGCGCGGTGGTCGGGCGCCGCGCATCCTGTTTGCCACCCAGGCCGGGGTGGCCCCGCCGCGCTTCGTGCTGTTCACCACCGGCCCGCTGGACGCCGGCTACCAGCGCTTCGTCGAGCGCAAGCTCCGTGAGGAGTTCGGCTACGAGGGCACCCCGATCGACATCTCGGTACGCCCGCGCAAGAAGCTCGGCCCGGGCGGCCGCGGCAAGGCCCACGGCTGACAGTCCCCGCCTCCCTGAGGCGCCGGGCGGAGCCCAAACTCCACCCGGCGCCTCTTTCCTAGGACGCTCTAGGGGGAGTGGCGTGGGCCCGCGTGGCACGGGAGGGGCCTGTGCGCGCGGTGCGAAGATCCTGCGCTAAGCTGTACCGGCTGCCGCAGGGGAGACCAGGCGGGGGCATCGGGACGTGGCGCAGTTTGGTAGCGCACTTGACTGGGGGTCAAGGGGTCGTCGGTTCAAATCCGGCCGTCCCGACAGCACGCAAAAAGGCCGCTGACGAGGGCGTACGCCCAGGTCAGCGGCCTTTCTCTTGTGCTGAAACAGTCAAGAGTCTGCGATCTAGACCGCGCGTAGCTGGGGACCACTTGGGGACCGGCGGGCCTTCAGATGGGCGCTGAGTGCCGCTCCCGCGTCCGTGATCGACTGCCGGTCCGGGTGCAGGTATCGCTGGGTTGTGGTCAGCGATCCGTGGCCGGCGATCTTCCGTAGGACGTGGACCGGCACGCCTGCGTCTGCCATCCAGGTCAGCCCGGTATGCCGTAGGTCGTGCCGGCGTAGATGCTCGTAGCCGAGCTTCGTGACCACCTCATCCCAGTGCGTCGCGTCGCGCAGCACGGCTGTGCTGATCCGGCCGCCGCGCGGCCCGGTGAACAGCCGTGACTCGGGCGTGGCCACCGCGTCCAGGCGGTGCGCTACGATCAGCCTTACCTCTTCGATCAGCGGCACCGAGCGTGCCCGCTTTCCCTTGGTGCCCTTGTCGACCAGGCCACCGGGACTGGGTGTGGTCTGCCGGCGTACCGTCCACATCCAGGATTCCCGGTCGATGTCCTCGGCTCGTACGCCTGAGACTTCCCCGATTCGCGCCGCTGTGCAGGCTGCGAATATCACCACGTCGGCCCACCCGGTGAAGCCGTTCGCGGACCGCTCGACCAGCACGCCGGCAAGCGTGGTCAGCGATTCCCAGTCAGGCAGCGCCAGCGAGCGGGGATCGTCCAATTCGTCTGCGGCTCGCTGGTACTCGCGTTGCCACCCGGTGACCTGCGCCGGGTTGCGCTGGATGATGCCATCGCGTACGGCCTGCTGCATCACGCGGACCAGCACGGCAAGGCTGTTCTTCACCGTGGATCGGCTGCATTCGTCGGCAATCCAGGAATGAACAGCCCGGTCAACCGCGCCGTTGGTAATCATGCGAACGGGAATGTGACCGAGCGTCGGAACAACGCGCTTGCGCCAACCCGCCAGGTAGGGATCAAGCGTCTTGCGCTCCAGGCCGCGCAGGGCCAGCGTCATCACGCTCTCGCCGTACTCCGTCAGGCGCTTGGTCGCGGCGAGCGGGTCAACGCCGCCCTGCGCCGCACTGACCATTCCGTCAATCCACGCCTGCGCCTCTTCCGGTGTGGCGACAGTCCTGGACTTGGACAGCCGCCGCTTGCTCGTCGGGTCGACCCATCGGACCCGTGCCCTGTAGGGACGGTCACGGCCCGGCCGGAACTCAATATCAGTGGCCAGATGAACGCCGATTGGTGGTTGCTGAGGCGCTGCCATCATGCCGCCAGCGGGCAGACGCGCCGGGCGGACAGCCAACGCTCCACATCGGCCGTCGCGTACTTCACCACCCGATCCGAGATCTGGATGAACGGCGGGCCTTGGAAGGGCGGCGCCGTGCGCCAGCGCCGGATGGTCGAGGGGTCTACGTCGAGCAGCTCGGCAAGCTCCTCGGTGGACATGAACGGCCTGGGGGAGAGGCGGATGACATTGTCTCCTTCCTGGGTGGCGGTCGCGTCTGCTGGCTGATTCTGCGGCACGAGTCGCACGGTGAGCGCCTTTCCGGGTGCGGGCGGGTCCTGTGCTGAGTGGCGGGGTGGCGCTCTCAGTGGGCGTCTAAACGGCCCGCTGAGAGCGCCGTAGAGCCAAGATCTTCGGGTTTCGAGGGTGATGGGTAGGGTCTGGGCTGAAACGCAGCACATCGCCCCTGTTTCAGCCGATCTGACCCTGCGGCGGCGGCTGAGCGGGTGTCACCGAGATTCGGCAGCGTTTCCGCAGGTCAGCGCCGGTTGGGTGACTACGGTGACTCGGGTGACACCGGAGACAGCTAGGCGGGTAGCCGGTAGCGGCCTCCCGGTTCGCAGGCGACCTGGCCAGCGTCGAGCATCCGGCCGCAGGTCTTCTTGACGTTGTCCACGCCCAACCCGGTGCCCTCGGCTATGGCCTTCGGCGTACTGCCAGGGAAGGCGCGTAGCCACCGCAGGATGGCGGCGCGGGTGTCGCTGACTTCGTGCTCTGCGACGGGACCGTCGAGCATGGTCCACGCCCCGGCGGCCGGGTCGAACGCCAGCGCGTATTCCGACTCGTCCACGTCGCGGCCGGTCACGTGCAGCACCCCATCGGCCGACCCGCGCGGCCGGCGCAGCACGAGGGTGGCGTCAGCGGCACCGGCCAGACCGTTTGTGCCGGACACGGCTTCCAGGAAGTCATCCGACCCGGCCTTTCGGACGTGATGCACGAGCACCACCGCCACGCCGTAGGCGTCGGCAACCTTCTTCGCTCGGCCAACGGCGGCGTAGTCGGCGTCGTAGGCGGACATGCCGGGGGCGGAGGTGCCGCGCAGCTTGGCGAACACGTCGATGATGACCATGCGGGCGTCGCGGTTGCGGTCCAGCCACGCGGCGATGGCCTCGTCCCCGCCCTGCGGCAGCGGCGGGCACGCGGTGGCCAGGGTCAGCCCGGCCGGCGCGGACCGTCCGGCGAGGATCTTCCCCATGCGGGACTGCAACCGGCGCGGGGTGTCCTCCAACGCGAGGTAGAGCACCGGACCCGGTTCGGTGGCGATGCTGCCGAACGCCTTGCCGCCCTCGGCGACGATTAGGCCGAGGCCGAGGGACAACCACGACTTGCCCACCTTCGGTGGTCCGGCGAGCAGGTTCACGCCCTCGGACAGCACCCCGGGAACGGCCCACCGGGGCGGCGGGAACTCCATCGCCATCAGGTCGGCGGCGGTCCACGAGGTACGGATACGCCCCGGCTCCCGGCGGACGGGGGAGATGACTTCGGCGGCGGTGTCGTCGCCAGGCTGCACCACGCGCAGGTCGGGCCGCTCGCCTCGGTGCTGCTGTTCCTCTCGGCGTGGTTGCTCGTGGTCGGAGATGACCATGTCGTCACCTGCTCTCGTGGTGGTCGAGGATGATGCGGCCGATGCGTTCGCCGACGTCGGGGAGGACGGCGTTGCCGAGGGCGGTAACTCGGTCCACCCGGCCGGGAAGCCCATCAACCACTCGACCCACTCGGGGTTCAGCGGGCCACCGGCTCGCTCGGACAGGGGCCGTCCGGGCAGGTTCCAGCCAGCGCCGCGCCGGCCGTCCCTCGCTGTCGGCGTGGGCCAGGACGAACAGCCTTGGTCGTGGGTGTGGGGCGCCCACCTCGCAAGCTCGGATAATGCCGGCACGGGCGGTGTATCCGAGTCGTCGAAGGTCTCGCAGGACGTACCGGAGTCCCCGGGTCCGATGGCCGAGGACGTTCTCTCCGATGACGTAGCGGGGACGCAGTTCGGCGATGACTTCGGCCATGGCCGGCCAGAGCCAGCGCGGATCGTCGGTGCCGAGCCGGGGCCCGGCCAGCGAGTCGGGCTGGCAGGGGTAGCCACCGGCGACGACATCGAGGCGAGGCCGAGGCCCTGAACGCCACCAGGCGGCGGCGGTGCGGACGTCGTCATGGGCGGGCACCTCCGGCCAGTGCTTCTGCAGGACGGCTCGGCAGAATGGGTTGATCTCGACGTGACCGACGATCCGCATCCCGGCGCGTTGCAGGCCGAGGGACAGCCCGCCGATACCGGCGAACAGCTCCAACACGTTCAGCGGCACAGTCACGCGGCCACGCTCCGGGGACGGCGCGCTCCGGCGCGCAGCCCGGACGCGATCGTGCGGGCCGTCTCTACCGGCCGCAGCCCGGCCGTGTAGGCGGCGTCGGTGAGCACGGCGGTGGCGTCGTCCTCGGCGAGCGCGCCACCGGCCACGAGCTGCCCGAGGGCAACCGCGGAACGGTAGAGCGCGTGATTGCGCCCGCCGGGTGCGGCGTCGGTGACCTCGGCGACCTGGGCGCAGACCGCGGCGTCGACGTAGGCGGCGCGGCGGCCGGTGCCGAGATCGACCACCACCGGCCGCTGCGGCGGCAACGGTGCGGGTACCAGCAGCTCGGCGAGCCATCCGAGCAGCGGGGCCGGGTCGGTGTCGAGGTCGACCACGTACGGCCGGCCGGCGACCGTGGAGCCGGCGGCGACGACGTAGCCGCCGTAGGCGCGGGTGTCGACCATCGGGCCGAGGGCGCCGGCGGTGTTGCGCAGCGCTGCCCCGTCGTCAGGGTGACGGTAGTAGAGGTGGGTGCCGCCTCGACCGGTGGTCACGGTGTATGTCGGCGCGATGCCGGCCCCGTGCTCGGCGGCCAGCTCGGCGAGCACGGTCAGTCCGTCACGTCCGCCTGCCTCGGCTGGGGTCTTCGGCGTGTCGAGGTCGACCACCACGAGGCGGGACGGCCCGCAGGCGATGCCGATGCCATAGGGGCGGGCCGACCACGCCCGGCGGATGCGGTCGGGGTCGGTGGTGGCGCGGGGCTCCCACCCGAGGTGATGTCCTGCGTTTCGGCAGCGCGGGTCGCGTCCGGTGCAGTCGTCCGCGCTGTGGTCGGGGAAGGCGGGTCGTTTGTCGTCGGGGCGTAGCGGGAAGATGTGCCATCCGCGTTTGGCATGGGTGAGCGCGGCGGTGAGCAGGTCAGTCACGGGTATCTCCTAGGCGGGTCGGCGGTGGGCGCGGGCGGCGCACCCTCGGTGTTGCTGGTGTCGGCGAGCGGGTGGGTCCGGTCGGCGGTGGTGGTGGCGACGGTCAGTCGCAGGTAGAGCCGGTAGCGGCCGGAGTCGGCCCCGGTCAGCGGGTGCCGGGTGCCGGGCTGGGCGAGGTGCCCTGCGGCGGTCAGCGCGGCGGCGGCAGCGTCCAGCTCGGCTGGGGTGCCGGTCAGCCAGACTTCAAGGCCGGACAGACGCGGGCGGGGCATCAGGCAGCCCGCCTCGGACGGGGATGGGCGGCGATGGCGGCGCGGGTGACGGCCTCGCGCACGTCGCCGAGCAGCCCCACCAACTGGCGGCGCGCGGCCGGGTCTCCGGCGGCGAGCCCGACCCTGACGCGGACCTCGGCGTGCTCCTGCCCGGCGTCGGTTCGGACCCGGACCAGGACGGCACGGCCGTGGCCGGGCAAGTCGACCACGATCTCTTCGGAGCGGTGCTCGCCGAGGTTGCAGCGGTGGTCTCGGCCGCACCAGTCGGTGTGCCCGTCCCGGTCGGTGCGGCGGTTCATCACTTGGCCGCCTGGTACTCGTCTTTGATGTGGTTGATGGCGTGCCGGCCGGGGCGCAGTCGTAGGCCGGTGCCGGCGCAGCGGCGGCATTCGCGGCCGCTGCGGCTGAGTGGGGAGCGTTTGCGGCCGGTGCTGTTGCAGGTGCGGCAGCGTCCGAATGGCGCGACCACGCACACGGCGAGGTAACCGAGCGTGAGCAGGGCGAGGGCGAGGCAGGGGGCGGTGGCTAGCAGGGTGCGGGGGGTCATGACAGCCTCCAGGGCCGGTTTCTGGGTGTGTTCGGGGGAGGCCGCTAGGTTCCTAGCGTCCTGATCAGGGTTCGGATGGCGTCCTAGGGGTGGTCCTAGGTCTAGGAGCCTTCTGGTCCTAGACCTAGGACCAATCCACGGTTAGCTCGCCTCCCGTTTCCGGTTACGCTCCGCAATGGCGGCGATGATGGTGGCGCGTTCGAAACCGCCCCGGTTGGCGCCCTTGCCGGTGTCCGGGTCGGTGCCCCACGTCTGGCCGACCTTGACCCCGTAGGGCTTGAGGGCGATGGTCACCCGCTCGGCGTCCCACCCCTGGTAGACGTCGGGCCGCAGCTCGGCGAGCCGTGCTGCGACGGTGCGGCACCACACCTTGGCCTCGCTGGCGGGTACCACGGCGGCGATGTCCTCCAGGAGGTTGAACGTGATGGTCGGGGTGGTGGTGGGCTGTCCGCCGAGGGCGTGGCCGGTGAGCCGGCCGGCTGCTTCGCGTGCGGTGCGGGCGCGGGCGGCGATCCGCTCTGCGAGGGGGCCGTCGATGTTGACGGTGGTGGTGATCCGGGCGTCGGCTCCCTCGCCGACGAAGTAGCCGGTGCCCTTGTCGGTCCAGGCGAACATGGTGGCCCGGATGCCCTGCTTGTACTGCGAGGTGCCGAGCACCATGTCGTTCTCGGTCTGCCCCATGACCTTGAGGCAGAACCGGGTGGACGCGTTCGCCGAGATCCCGGTGGGGAGGCTCTTGGCGTCGGGCCGCTGGGTGGCGAAGACGGGGATGATCCCGAGTGCCGGGCCGCGTTTGACGAGGTCGGTGCTGATGGCTTCGAGTTCTTTGCCGTATTCGGGGTGCTCGAACCACTTTTGGCACTCGTCCACCCCGATCACGAGGGGGTGCAGGCCGAGGGACTTCTTGGAGGCCAGTTCGGGGGTGACCTTGTTTTCCGGGCAGAGGTCGCGGGGGAGGTCGCGGATCACCTTGGCGCGGCGGCGTAGCTCGTCGCGTAGCTCCCGCATGCCGGCCACGGCGTATTCGATGTCTTCGTCTTCTTCCCCGGCGCGGTAGCGGTGGGCGACCTGCTCCAAGGCGGACAGGTCGCCGGTGCCCTTGAGGTCGTAGGCGTGGATCTCCGCACGCGGGTCGAGGGCGGCGATGAGCAGCACTTCCCGCAGGGTGAAGGTCTTGCCCATGCGGGGGATGGAGCCGATGACCATCGCCATGAACATCAACGTGAGTTCGACCCACCGGCCGCGCGGGTCGGTGCCGAACGGCTGCGGCCGGAACAGGTCCACGGTGCCGGCCTTGAGCAGCGGCCACACAGGCTTACGCGCCTTGGACATGTCCTGATCGCCGACCCACAGCACGAGGCGGCCGGGATGCACGTCGGGCTGCCCCTCCGGCCATACGCAGCCGAGGGGGCGGGACAGGCCGGCGGCGAGCTTCTCCCGCTTCTCGATGACTTCGGTGGCGGTGACGCCGTTGGGTAGCTCCACGTCGGCGCGCCAGCCGGGGCCGTCGCGGGTGATCGGGGCGGGGAACCAGTCCTTGCCCCGGTCGCCCTTGGCGAGTGCTTGGTTGATGCCGGTGATGCCGAGGTTGCCCAGCGCCCGCACCACCACATCCGAGGTCAGCTTCTGCACCTTCGGCACCATCACAGCGGTGTCCAACAGCGGCTTGTCCGCCGGGCGACCCAGTACGCCGAGGCCGGCCAGCAGCGCGGCGAGGGTGGCATAGCGGGCGCCGGCCGGGGCGAGGGCGTACGCGATCCCGAGTGCCGGGAGCACGCCGAGGACCACGGCGGCGGTGACGAACCCGCGCCACCGAACGCGCTGGTCACGCAGCTTCGACACCTTCAGGTACAGCTCGGCGTCGCCCTTGTCCGCCATCACCTGGCGCACGTGCTCGCCTTGCAGGTCGAACAGCCACCGACCCCACCCGGTCAGCAGCCGGCCCGCGCCGCGCGGTGCCCGCCACGCCAGCTTGCCGGCGTACTTCGGGCTGCGGGTCAGGTGGTAGGCACCGGCGTGGAACAGGTGCCCGACCGTCCAGCGGGCGGCGTCGCGCAGTTCGGCGCGGGAGCGCAGCCAGGCCGGCACGATCGGCCGACGCTTCGCGTCCTGCAAGGCGGCAACGGTGAACCGCGGGGACCGCTGCGCCTCGGGCGAGTCGACCAACCGCCCGGGGGTGTCGGCCGTGTCGTCGGGGGCAGCGGATGCCTGCCGGCGGGACCGGGCGGCGTCCAGGTCCACCACCTCGGCGTCGGGAGAGTTCAGGTCACGCTCGGCGGCATGCCAGTCGAAACGGTCGTCATCTCGGGGGGACGTCATGATGGGGGTTCCTCCAACGGTCGTCAGATCGGTAGGGGGACCGGCGGCACAGCGGGTTTCCTAGGCCGTGTGCTGTGCCGCCGGGCGGAACTAGTCGTGGGTGCGGACCAGGTGGGCGAGCGCGGCGCCCATGCCAAGCACCGCCACCGGCAGGCAGGCCACGGCGGTGGTGATCCACCACGGGGCCGAGGTCACGCCGGCCGCTTCCAACAGGTGGTAGGCGATCTGGCCGAGCGCGCCGACCAGCAGCGAGGCGATGGCCGACCACTTGGCGAAGCGGCGTGCCCGGTCCGGCACCCGGCCGGACAGCCACACGTAGAGGGCGTACGCGCCGTATGTCTCCACCCCGATCGGCAGGGTGATGGCCGAGTTGATGGAGAAGCTGTCCCAGATCCCCGGCAGCGGGTGGACCACGCCGAACCCGGTGAGTCCGCCGAGTCCGACCCACCCGGACCAGATCGCCACGAACGCCGGCAGAGCCAGCAGCACCACCGGCCAGACTGCCGCCGGGCGGGCCGGCTCGGGCGGGGTGGGCGTGTCCGGGTGACCGACCGGCGTGGCCTCGGCCGGCGGCTCGGCGGGCGTGATCTCCACCGGCTCGGCGGCCGGCGGCGCAGGCTCGGGTACGACCGGCACCGGGTTTGGGTCCGGGGCGGGCGGCTCGGCGGTGTCGGTAGCCGGCTCGGCGTGCTCGGCCTTGAGCCGGGCGAGCAGGTCGTCAGCCTTCGGAGCGCCGATGCGGAACTCACGCATCAGCCGGTTCCGCGACGGGAACGTCTGCCCCTCGGGCAGGTCCAGGTCGCGGGCGGCGGGCAACAGGGTCTCGATGGGTTGCGGGTAGCGGGTGCCGTTGATGGTGGGGGCAGTCATGCTGCGGCCTCCTGCGGGAAGGCGCACGCGAGGCATTCGCCCAGCGAGCGCGGGATGTAGTAGGGCCGGACCGTGCCGCAGGTCGGGCAGGTCCGGCGGGCCGTGAGCGCCTTGCCGATGGCGGCGCGTTGGGCGGGGGTGGCGGTGCGCTTGGGTTGGGCCAGGTCCAGCCGGTAGAGGTAGGCGGCGCGGGTGCCGCCGACGCCGGACCAGAGCACCTGAGCGGCGACCGGTTGACCGCCGGGACGTAGGCCGGCGGAACGAAGTTGTCGGCGGGTGGCGTAGCCGGGCGGGGCACCTCGCCACCAGTAGGTGGGGATGCCGTACCGCGCCCCGTCCGGATCGTGAAAGGCGGCGCGGATGCGGGACATCAGGCCACGCGGCGCGGGTCGATGGTGCGGTCGGCCACGTCGACAGCGGCGCGGATGACGCGGGTGGCGGCCCGGCGCACCCTGCGTCGGTCCAGGTCGGTCGGGCCGCCGTGGTCCTCGGCGTAGAGCATGGCGATCTCGGCGTCCAACAGGTCCAGCTCGGCCGCGATCAGCGGCCACTCGCGGTCGATGGCCGCCAAGTCGGCGGCGGTCGGCTCGGCGGTGACGAGGGCGAGACGCTTCCTCACGGGAAACCTCCGGTAGTCGATGCGGTGGGGGAGCGCGGCGGTACGGACCAGGACAGCCCGCGCCGCCGCGCCAACTTGGGAGATGAGCTGCACGGACCTCGGCCGTGCGTGGCCACCTTTTCCGGGGAGGTGACAGCCCTTGTGTTGTCAATGAACGGGTGCGCGGTGGTCCGTAGGCGCGCAGCGCCGCGAAGCGCTGCCTTCCCCGGCTTCCGCCCGGCTGACTAGCGGGTCGAATACAACTCGACGTTGTATTCATTGATGTGGACGCTACAGCGCGACGTTGTATTCGCGCAAGGCATGAACCTTGATCAGCACGGCGTGTTGGGTGGCGGGTGGCGTACCCTCGCTGGTGATGTCTGAGACGACGGGTGAGCTACCGACTGACTGGTGGACGACTGCCGACGTACTGGCGTTCCTGAAGGCGGCGGGAGCGCCGGTAAGCCGTGCTACCTGGGCGGCCTACGTGTCCCGAGGGCAGGCTCCCGCTCCTGACCGCATGTTCGGTCGGTCGCCGGTTTGGCGGCCGGCGGCGGTCCGGGAGTGGCAGGCTTCCCGGCCGCGCAGGGGTTCCGTCGAGGTCTGAACCTGCCGTAGTGACCTCGGCCGTCTTGGCGAGTCCAGTTCGTTTCCATGGGTTCTAGTCAACGCGAGTAGCCGCTGACTTCCCATGAACTGCATGGAACTGGCGATGCATGGCCATGGAACTCGGACGGCAACCGCCGATCGACGTACACCGCTAGACTCCCCGGAAACACAGCCTGCGGGGGAGGTGGGCGCATGCACGTCGTTGCCACATGGACGGGGCAGAGCGCGCGGGCACTCCGGCTGGCGCTGCGGATGACGTTCGACGACTTCGCCGCACACCTGGGCGTGTCCACCCGGGGCGTGACGAAGTGGGAGGCGCAGCCGGACGCGGAATTGGCAATGCGTACCCAGCAGCTCCTTGACGTGGCGTTGAAGCGCGCGGATGACGACGCGCTGGCGCGGTTCGCGCAGTTCCTTCGAGAGCCTGCGCGGCCTGCCCCCGAGCCACCGACCGAGACGCCAACCGTCCCGGTGCTGCCGCCGAGAGCCGTTCCGGCCCGCCGAGTGACGCCAGACCTGCTCCGGTTCCTCCGCCGTTCGCTCCGCGACCACTACACGGCAGACAACCTGCTCGGTCCACGCGCCCTGCTCCCGGCCATCACGGCTCACGCTGACACCATCGAGCAGATGGCGCGAGACGCGTCCGGCCAGTCGCTGGATGACTTGTTGCGGGTGGGTGCTGGGTACGCCGAGTTTGCGGGCTGGCTCCACCAAGACGCGGGTGACACGGAGGGCGCCACCGCGTGGTATCGCCGCGCGCTGGAGTGGGCCGAGGCTGGCCAGGACGATCGGATGGCTGCCTTCGTCCTGACTCGCCGTGCCGTTCAAGCCATCAGCGCCCGTAACGGCGCCCACGCCGCACGGCTGGCCGGCGCCGCCCAACGGGATCGGGGACCGGAAACGCTGCGGATACGCGCCATCGCTGCTCAGACAGAGGCCCTCGGGTATGCGGTCCATGGTGAAGGCGGGGAGGCGGATCGCGCCCTGGACCTGGCCGAGAGGCTGCTTGATGACGGCGGTGCAGACGCGCCGTTGGAAGGCGACCCGTCCGACGGGCGGTACTGCGACCTGCGGCTGTACCTGGCCATTTCCCGGGCCAAGTGTCACCTGGAACTCGGCCGCGCCTCGGCCGCCGTGTCGGCCTTCACGACGGTGCTCGACACGCTTCCGCCGGACTACCATCGCGACCGTGGCCAGTACCTCTCTCGCCTTGCTCAGGCCTACGTGCTCGCAGGTAGCCCGGAGGAGGCCTGCGCGTGCGCTGAAGAGTCCTTCGCCATCGCGGTCACGACCGGATCGTCCCGCACCCTTAACGACCTGCGGAATCTGCTCGGTCAGCTACGGCCCTGGGCGTCATTCCCAGCCGTAGCGAAGCTGCGCGACCTGCTGACCACTGCTGCCTGACCAGAGAGGCCATCACCGTTGTTCTCGCTCGCAACCGACGCCGCGCCCGGCCGCCCCAACGAGGATTTCGTGATCGCCGCTGCCGACCTGGCGGTGGTCGTGGACGGGGCTGGTATCCCGTTCGGTGGCTGCCACCACGGCGTGGCGTGGTACGCGCGCCAGCTCGGCGTCCGAACCATGGCCGCGCTGGTCACCTCACCGGATGTGCCACTCGCGGATGGCTTGGCCGAGGGAATCGCCGCCGTGGCTGCTCTGCACACTGACACCTGCGACCTGACCAACCCGGGCACACCCTGTGCTGCGGTCGGCATTCTGCGTGTGGGACCCGATCGGGTCGACGCTCTGGCACTGTCCGACGTGAGCGTGGTGGTCGACCTCGACACCGGCCCGGAGGTTACGTGCGACCTGTCCATCGAGGAGATCAGCGGGACCGAGCCGGCCGCGGTCGCGGGCATGCGGTTCGGTACGCCCGAACACGCCGCCGCGTTGGCCGCGCTGGTCGCGCGGCAGACCGCGACCCGGAACCGTCTCGATGGGTGGTGGGTGGCGGCTGCCGACCCGACCGCAGCCCAGTACGCACGCACCGCCAGCTTCCCGGCTGACGCCATGCGGCGGGCCGCTGCGTTCTCGGATGGGGCTACCCGGCCTGTCGACCAGATGCAGATCTTCGGCTGGCCGGAGTACCTCGACCTGCTCGACAAGGTCGGGCCAGCAGGCCTGATTGGACACGCCCGGTCCATCGAGTCGGACGACCCATGTGGGGACCGGTATCCACGGACCAAGCGCCACGATGACGCTTCGCTGGCCCAGTTCTTGCCGGAGTAGTGGCTGTCACCCCTGTCACCGGTGTCACCCGATGGCGGCCGAGCTGCCGAAACCGGAGCCGGCGGGTGACACCTCGGTGACACCCTTGCTGCCTAAAAGCATCAGAGCGCTGGCAGGGCGGCGTGGGTCAAGCGGACGACCAGGACCTGGAATACCAGGAGGCTTCTCCGACCTCTGACCCTCCTTAGAGGTCAGGCGCAGATCAGCTTGGCGGGGAACCACAAGGGCTACCAGCCTCCCCCGGGGAAACGAGGTGGAGCGTCTCACTGGCCGCACGACCTCGGCCCGGTCCGGGGGAGGCGGGACGGTCTCGCGTCCCCACCAGACGATCTCCACGTAGGACGCCGAGCTACCCGAAGATCGGTACAGAGGCCCCGATCGGAAGGTCGCCACCTTGGCGGTGGCTCAGCTATGGTCTGGGCCAGGGCGCAGGTAACGGTGATGGGGAGCCAGGGTTGAGCCAGCAGCGACGACGGGCTCGGCGCTCGGACACCGAGGCCGCACTTGTTGGTGGAATCGCCGACGGAGCGATTCGAGGCGTGGAAGCCGGTGAAGCCGAACTTCTGCCCTCGGATTCCACTTCTAACACTGAACGGCCGGGGGCTGCGCTCGACCGCATTGTCGGCAACCTTGTTAATGCCGGGGTGACGACCTGGATCACTACTGCGACCGGGTCCGCAGAATCCGGCGCTGCGCTTGGAGGAATGGCAGGACCTCTGGCTGAGGAGCTTTCCTTCGCGGCACGCAGGGCATTGTCTTTTCAGCAAGCGCGGGGGCAGTCGATGATAGAAAAGGCGGCAGCCGCAGTTAGCGAGCCAACCGACGCCGTCCTCGCCGCACTATTGGAAAGCCCTGCGAAGGTTGAGTTGCTGGTTCGCTCGCTTGAGGCGTCGGCGCACGCCACAACTGAAGCCAAGCTGGACCTTATTGCGCAACTATTAGCGACAGGCGCCCTGACCCAGGACCAAGCAGTTGTTGACGAACAACTACTCGCGCTAGACGTGATCCGAGACCTGGAGACGCCGCACTTCCGGCTAATGTTGGTCATTCAGGGGCGCAGCCCGGTCTGGTGGGATACCCACGAGGATCGGATAACCCTACGACACGCGTGGCCAGAGGAGCGAATTGTAGAGCGAGATCCCGGCCTGCGAAATGCGCTTACGGCCCTGACGGCGAAGCTGCAAAGCTTGGGATTGGCGCGAGAAGTAGGCACGAGATCAGGTAAGGAAATCCTTTGGGAGCTCACTCCGTTTGGATCGGTCTGCATTGAGGCAATGAACGAGCGCTCACGGGCTATTGTCAATGACTCAGAGGTAGGAGGCAAGGACCTGTGATCGAGGATCAGGACCAGGGGACCGCGGATGCAGATAAGCGGACCGAAGCCAAGGAAGACGGCCGCACGGAGCGGCGCCGCCGAGGGGTAAACCTCGTAATTACCTCCCCTGCAAGAATTTTCCTGGACGACCTCGACAAAAGCCGCCGCCTCGTGGAGATTGCAGAGGAAGACAAGGAGAAAGGGCGGTCCTCCCTCACGAGGCGCCCTGCGAGCAAGCTCAAGGTAAGCGATCGCGTCGCGATCGAGCTGCAGGTCACAACCTTGGCAAAGAGCCGATCTCGAAGGTTCTCCGCCAAGATGAGCGAGTCGAGTGGACCTGATGACACCAAGTCGCCTAATCAAGAAAATTCGGCGGAGTCGGCATCCATCTATCCCATTGCCTTTGAGCAGCGATTCAGCGTTGCTGCAATGTACGCAGAGGAGGTCGAGAAGTCAATCTGGGACGACATTCGTCAACTATACGAAAGCGACGAGAACAAGTTCGCATTCGCCGCCGCTTACTACACCTCGCTCAGTCGACCCGACTTGACTGAAATCCTCGCCACGTCGCTACTCTCCAGCGCAATCCATGCGTTCGAGGCTTATCTTGGCGCCTTGGTCAGGACCGCCCTAACCGTGGCTGGGCCGAATAGCCTAGGCGATCTGCCCAATCTCCCATTCGACATTTACCAGCGATACGGAAAGAATGTCCAGAGCAATGATGTAGAAAGGTGGGCAATCGACCGGCGTGTCGAAGACTTCGTACGAGGCGGGTATCCCGAGTGGAGGGAAACCTTCCATAGGTGGTCTGGGTTTGACTTGGACTCGAATGGCGGGGACTGGAAGGTTATTCGGGAGGCAATAGCACGGAAAAAGACGTATGAACGTGGAACGGGCGGAAGGATTGACCCGGAGTATCTGAAATCCATCGACGATTCCCAAGCGGAGGGCTTGCATCCATGGGGCGACCTGAGGACAAGCCCGAAATACTTCCGATCACTGGCGGACGAGTTGGAACTCGCGTCCATATGCACCGGACTTCGGTGGACCCAGCACTTCTTCCCCCATCCTAATGCGGACATATCGCTGCACCTTGAGAGAGGTGTCGAGTTGGAGAGAAGAGGCCTCTGGCGGAGCGCGATGACTGTGTTCGACGCCTTGCTAGACACGTTCGTTCACTCCGACCACGAAAGTTACGGCATCACCAAAATCAACCAATGGCTATGCCGGCAAGAACTCGGCCTGGAAGACGACGCCACTCGTCGCGCGATCGATTCATTCAAGCCGAGCAATGCTTATATCCGGATCGGCCATTCTGCTCTGAGGCGCGAGTGGACCGAGTTGGTTGATGCTGTCAAGGAATACAACTCTCAGACAGGCGGCGGAACTGACCTCTATTGGATGAATCGTATGCCGCTCCTTGCTCGGGCAATGCGAGAAAATCCGTCGCTGAAGATTGCCCTCGGGGTCGCCCCGAGCCTCGGAACAACAGGTGGACGGCGGTCTCGAAAGCGACGGCGTAGGTGAGGCTCTCAAAGTGACGACGCCAACTCGGGTGGCCACCAAGGGCTCGAACGGTGACGCAGTTTCTGCCTTGACTTGGCCACCATATTCTCGTCGACCGGTGATCTTTGGCCTTCCATACTGACGGTGCGACGCAACCAACTGGTCCCGGCCGTGCCCCTAGCGTGCCCGGTGCGGCGAGAGGTGAGGGCGAAAGGTGGTCAGGCGTTCGGCGCGGCGGCCGATGCGACGGCGCAGGGCGAGCCAGGCCATGGCTGCACCCTTGTCGATCAGGTCCATCTCTCCAGGTGGCGCGTTGCGGTCGGCAACGGCGCCTGCGCTGGGGACCAGGTGGGGACCACACGGTGTGCGCGATGGTGGCCGGCACGCCGTCGACTGCACGGCCTGATCTTGGGGATAGCGTGCGTGACGTGCGTGGACGTGTGGCGAATCGTCTTGGGGGTCAAGGGGTCGTCGGTTCAAATCCGGCCGTCCCGACAGTATGAGATAGCAGGTCAGAGGGCTGGTCCGAAGCATCGGGCCGGCCTTTCTGGTTTCCTGGGGACCACGCTGGTCAAGTACGGCGTCCGGTAGCGCTCCTTGACCGTTGGTCAAGCCATGTGGCCAGCCCCTGCAAACCAGTGGTCAAAACCAGTGGTCTGTCCCCGTTCAAAGTTTCTGTACGTCTTCAAGGCGGCCCACCGGAGGAGAGGCTGCCGCCCCTCACTCGTAGTTCGCTCTTTGCACTTCGTGAGTTCCTGGCGCGTTCATGAGAAGTGACACGAGATCTTCGAGGATAATGAGGTCGCAGTGTCGGGCGCCGGAATCAGGATCTTGAAGAACGTGGGTCACTCCATGATATTCACGCTGGGATACGTTTTCCGGAAGTAAGAGGGAAGTGACTGCGAATCTTTCCCGCCACTGCTCGCCCATTCTCCATGCCACGCACAGATCAATGTCTTTGAGATTCTTTTCCTGTGCATCTAGGTCGTTGAGGAGACCGTCGACGGTGTATTTGTATTCCAAGACCTTAGGCTGAGTGATCTTTCCGTGAAGTCCATCGAGCACCTGTCCGTCGATGCCTAGCGGGTTGCTCTCCTCATCGAACTCAAGTAACTCGCGTTCGTGCTGAAAGTTGATCCGGAAGAGGCTGTCGTACTTGAATCGCTCGTTCGTTGACATGATAGATAGGCCGCGCACCACCCCGCCGGAAATGATCTCATGAAACAGGGCGATGACATCTTGTTCACGCGTAGGGGTGGACGTAATGCTTATCCGCTTCGTTGGGGCGAAGAAGTGATTAGAAGAAAGAAGGAGGGGCGAAGTTGTTTCGTGTTTGATCATCTCCTCCTTCCAATCGTCAAGCTTGAGCTCCCGATCTAGATCAGGCGCGATACCAGAGTCACGCTTCATGCTTGAGCGCAGCCGCGTGATTGGCCCTTGGACAATGGCGACGGCGACATCGGTGGCGAAATCGACAAGCGGTTTGGCGAAGCCCTTTCTGCCAAGGTCCGGGGTGTAGTTCTGAAAGTGGATGAGGAGGTGGACCTGATTTTGTCGACCGGTATACCTGGTTAATGGAACCTGAATGACGTCGCCCTGCGGCATCCCGTTCGCAGCAAGCTGAATTCCTGCCCTCAAGACCTGCATGTTGCCTCGGACGCCCAACTTCTCGTTGAATACCTTCCAGAGCTTGGTTGTGTAGCCATACTCAACCCGTATGCTCGGCTTGTGTGTTTCAATGATCTCTTGGTGCTCTATAAACACGTCGGGGGTCAAGATCTTTTTGCAGTCGATTGGACCATACTCGTCAAATATGAAGTCAAGCTGCCGGTAGGCGTTCGGCAACGGCTTTGAAGGCCCATACCTCTCGAAGAATTCAGACGCCTTCTGCTCTACTTCTCTGATGCGAGCGGATTTGCTTTTCTCCTCGTGTAGCCAGAGATAGGAAATGCTGTCAGTGGTTGCCGTCGAGATTTCCCCTCCGGCGATGCAAACCACTTCGACTCTCTTGTCCGGCGCCGGTTCTACAGAGCCGATCCCAGTCTTCACTCTTAGGATGGTAAGCCATGTTTCGGCATCCCTTGCGGATAGCCAACCCAGTTTCCTTGGCTGCGTGTGCCCGTCGAACCGAACGGTTACAGAGGTGCCTCGATCCATCTCGTCGAATTTGTCGTCGATGTCGGGACTTGGATCGGGTTCAACGAGCGGAGCATCGCTGTCGCCCGGCCCTTTCAGCCACGCACGGCCGCCTAGAATTCGCCCGCAAGATTCGTTCCCGGGTCCTCTGGTGTGCACTCGAAGATAATTGAACCCATAGGCAAGATATGTCGCTCCGACACCTTTATGACCACGGGATGTGGCTTCCTCCTTGAATGAAAAGTTCGGTGCCAGGAAGCGCTGAAACTCTTCATAATTCATGCCGCATCCGTTGTCGGAGACTGTCAGTTGATTCTCGTCCAGATCAACAATGACGCGCAGCTGTTGTGAATAGTTGCCGCTTGTTCCCGCCAGTTCTTCGTCGCGTGCCCGCTTCTCCAGGGCGTCTAGCCCGTTTTGAACTAGCTCGCAGAAAGGGTCGTACCATCCGACGTATGAGCTTAGGATGTTCTCGATCTCGCGCCTCAAGGCCCGCCGTGCAGCGAGGCTGTTCTCTAGCTTGCCCTTTACTTCTAGTGGATCAAAGGCGGCGAAGGACTGATTCACGTCCACAGTGTAGGTCACGACTGTAGGATAGTGGTGCCGTCGATGCGCATGCATCAGACGGTCGGGGACGCGCGTTGGTCAACACGCCGCATCGCGGGAACGTCGCGCGGCACGCCGGATCGAGCGTGACGTGCAGGAATGCGTGACCCAACGCCCTGGGGTCAAGGACGAGTCAGCACCGGCTCACGCGGTCCCAACAGCACGGACGATGCCCCTCCGGTCACCCTCGGCGCAGCAATACGCTGATAGCAGCGAGAACGACCACTTCCTAAACCGCATGCTGCGGTCGCCATGGGTGTCAGCGCCCCGGGGACCAGGTGGGGACCACACGGCATGCGCGATGGTGGCCGGCATGCCGTCGACTACACGGCTTGATCTTGGGGATAGCGGGCGTGACGTGCGTGGTCGTGTGGCGGATCGTCCTGGGGGTCATCAGCGTTTCACTCGGGGATACCTGCCGAATCATGCGGCTTTCGCATCAAGGCGGCCCGGGAAGCGGCCGCGCCGGCCCGGCCCCGGCCTGCTGGCGACGTCCGGCCGGCATCGGCCGCGCCGGCCGCGCTGGGGAGGACCCGAAGGAGAAGCGCTGAGCTGGGACGATCTCCATCGGGGTTGCTCTTCGTCGACGGTGGGGCGATCGCTGCCTTGCAGCGGAGCCGCTCGCCACCGAATCACACGGGCACTCTCCGCCGTTCGATGACGACGAGGACCAGGGCGTGACCCGTCGCCCGCCCGCTCGATCCTCTACCCCAGCCGGCTGGCGTCAAGGGCGCTACGCGTCGGCACGCCGATGGCCTACGGCCACCCTTGACCCCAGCCGGGTCCCGCAGTCCTGGCACCTATCCAGGGAGCGGCAGCAGTGTGGCTACGAGGTGGATCGGCACGTTCTCAGTTGAGCTGCGGAGGGGGTGGCGGTGGTGGCTCGTAGGGGAGGAGTCAACACCGTCTCGTGTGGCGGCACAGGTTTGGCAAGTTGACGTCGGGATGCCACGCGTCCGACCTTGTAGAACTCGTCCCGGGATCGATCGGGTCGAGGTTGGCGACGGTCAGCTTGATCGGGGTACCCAGCGTCATGTGCGCGCCGGGACCTGGCTTCTGAGCGACGACCGAACCCGGCTTTTCTTTGCCGCGAGGGTCCCGCCATGTGAACGAAATGTAGGGATAGACCGCCTCTGTGGCGCCGGACGCGCTGTCTATCCACATCGATCCACGCAGGTCGGGCATTGGCTTGGAGAAGAACGCAATCTCCCCCCTTGTTGCCTCCGAGATCTTCACCGTGCTGCCTCGGGCAACCTTCGTGCCAGCGGCAGGGGCCACTCCCACGACGACCGCATCGCTGGTCCAGTCGCTCCCCCCGAAAGCATTGGTTGCAGATGCTACGAGGCCAACCGCCTCTAGCTGGTCGTAGACGGTGTCCATGGTGTCGCCAAGTAGATCGGGCACCACGGTGAGCCCATCTTGCTGCTTTCCCGACGTTGACGGCCCGAGGCTGCCGCAACCAACAAGCGTCATGAGCAGAACGACAGCGCTACAAGCCCGACGGATCGAGGAACCCTTCATGAGCCGGAGGGTAGCGGAGCAACCGGTAGGGCGCTCCACCTTGCCCCCGCGGGGAGGCTGGACGGTCTGGCGACTGCCCGACGAGGAGATCCGCCGTCATCGCTGTTGTACTGCCTGACGCACTATTCAGCGTCAAACTATGGCTTACTGGCGGCCCAGTGTTTGACCCATCCCGCGAATCCGGCGTCACCAGTCGTGAACCCGAACTCTGCTCTGAAGGGATGGCGCCTTCGCCGCTGATGTTCCAGACCTGCCCTCGATGCGGGCCGGTCACGATGAGGTGCCAATACATGCCGCATCCGTCGGTACCCAACACGATTGACCCGTCGTTGAAGACCTGCTCGATGAGCGGAACGATCTCCTCTTCCGGCCTCGGGTCGTCTTCCCACAACCAGGAGGAGGTCAACGGGAAGGGTCGGTTTAGCATGCGTTCCGGCCGGTCGTCGCCCCAGTCATCGGGCAGCTCTGTCAACCCAACAAGCCCGTAGTCCGGCGGTCCGGAGTGTGAACCGTCGGTGATCTCCGCGACGAACGTTCGATAGGGCTCGGGCAAGACGATGCCATGGTCCGCCTCGAAGGCGCGCACGGCATCCCAGCCCAGCGCGGACTCACCACCGTCATCGACATGGAAAGCCTCGCGGAGCGCAGCGAGGTCTTCAGGGGCAGCACGATCGGTGTCCATGAGGCCATGAATATCATCGCCCTCTGTCAGCGCAGACAGGAAGCACCTGCAGCCTGCGGTTGCGTCCCGCATCCAGTCCGCATCCAGTCCACAAGAGGTCGGCGGACAGCGGGGGAGTGGTGTGAGATGTTGAGAGGCGTTTTCGCTGCTAGACGCCCAGGTACCTACGTCGACGGCACGGGCAACTTGATCTCGTAATCCATCAGTCGCCGTGTCAGCGATCCGGCAAGGCGTACCAGCGGTTGACCTGCACCTCTCGCAGTTCGCCCAGGCTCGAAAGGTAGGAGCACGCCGTACGCAGCTCCTCGACCGTGGGGCAGGCGTCCGACTGTTCGTCGAGGAACCATTTGATTCGCCAGGCGTCGAATGCCTCGACACCGTCGACCAGGTCGACGTCGACCTCCCGGCCTCGCTGATCGGTCATCCGACAGCCAGCGCCGTGAATCGAGTACTCGATACCGGTGCTCGACTTGCCCTCCCGAGGCAGTGTTCGCGTATGCCTCACTGCCACCATCAGGTCCAAGACACAGCCGAAATCCGGGTAGGCGTCGAGCAAGCACGACCGAATGCGCTCCAGAGCGACGGCGTAGCGCCGTACTGCCCCGATCGCTAACTCGGCGTCCTTGTTCACATGATCAGTATGCCCGTCCGACAGTCCGCAGCCGTGCCCGTCCCGTGCCCGATGGGACGGACGCCGAGGGTCAACAGCGGTCAGGTTCACCAGACGGCAGTAAGGATGGCCGGCAGGTCAAGCCAGGCCGTGGACAGGCCACCCGGGCTGGCATCGACACTTCCTAAACCGCGTGCTGCGGTCGCCAGGCGTGTCAGCGCTCTGGGGACCAGGTGGGGACCACACGGTATGCGCGATGGTGGCCGGCATGCCGTCGACTGCACGGCCTGAGCTCGGGCAGAGCGTGTTTGACGTGCGGGAACGCTTAGCGAATCGTCCTGGGGGTCAAGGGGTCGTCGGTTCAAATCCGGCCGTCCCGACAGCGAGAGGGTTTCCGCAGGTCAGCGACTTGCGGGAACCCTCTTTTCATTGCTTGGCATGGATGCCTGGTCTAGCACGCCGCTGTTGGACTCCTTGACTCGGGCAGGTTGTCATGCCACTTCTCGATCTTCAGAAGCTCACCGTCGGACTGTCCCGGACGTGGGCCGGGTTCCTTCGGGACTGGGACCGGTCGCTGCGGGCCGGGAACTACCCGGAGACGACCCGGTACAACTATCTCCTTGCTGCTGCTCAGTTGGGCCGGTATCTGGGGGAGTCATCCCCGGATCCGGACGCCGATGATGCGGCTGATGACCCGTGTGCGGTGACCCGGGCGGCACGTGGAGGCGTTCCAGGCGTGGATGATCGACACTAGGTCGGCGTCGACGGCGCTGAACAAGCACAAGGGACTGCAGCAGTTCTTCAAGTGGCTGCTCGTCGACGAGCAGGCCATCGACCGGTCGCCGATGGAACGGGTTCGGCAGCCGAAGACACCCCGGAAGCTGATCCCGGTTCTGCGCGACGAGGACACCAGCAAGCTCCTCGACGCGTGCAAGGGCAAGGGCTTCGCCAACCTGCGCGACGAGGCGCTGATTCGGTTGTACTGCAACACCGGTGCCCGGCTGTCCGAGGTGGGCAACCTCCTCGTGGCCGATGTCGACCTGAACACCGAGTCGGTGCACTTCCACGGCAAGGGTGCCAAGGAGCGACGGGTCCGGTTCGGGCCCAAGACCGCGCGGGCGCTGAGCCGCTATCTGAGGGCCCGGGACAAGCACAAGGGCGCCGCATTGCCTCAGCTGTGGCTGGCCGAGCGCGGCGTGGCCCCCTTGACCCCGAACGGCATTAAGATACGGCTCAAGCGGCTCGGTCAGGCAGCCGGCGTGCCGGACCTGCACGCACACCGGTGGCGCCACACCTTCGCCCACGAGTGGAAGCGCGCCGGGGAGACACCGGCGATCTCATGCTGCTGCTCGGCTGGACATCCGAGGACATGCCCCGGCACTACGGCGCCAGCGCCGCCGCAGAGCGGGCGCAGGAGACGCAGGCACGGCTGGGCATCGGCGAACGAGCCGCAACGCTAGCCGTCCATGCGCCTCAGCCACATCAGGGTCGTCACGCTCAGTGACTAGTGTCGGCCCGCCCGGCATCCGGATC
>NZ_JBLROB010000038.1:0-50268 GCF_047921475.1 Micromonospora sp. SL4-19 | reverse complement strand
CGGGAACCGGACCGGGTCCTCGGCGGCGCGGACGATCCGGACGCCGTCGGCGTACTCCTCGAGGGGTGCGCCGTCGGTGTGGCGGGTGATGACGGTGACTTCGTGGCCGGCGGTGGCCAGGGCGACGGAGAGGGCGTGCACGTGGCGGCCGAGGCCGCCGACGAGCACCGGCGGGTACTCCCACGACAGCATCAGGATGCGCCGCGGCCGGGAGGGCGTGCCGGGCTGCTGCGCGATGGTCGGGCGGGCGGTGAGGGTGGGGCGGTGGGTCCGGTCCGTCGGGGTGGCGGGCTGCGCGCCGACCCGCAGGATGGTCACATCAATCTCCGTCCATGCGTGTTCCTACGCGCCGGCGTCAATGGCGGCGGGGAGTGCGGTGAGGGTGGCCGAAGGGCCGCGGTGGACGCGCGGGGGCGCGCGTGTCCCGATACCAGGAAAGGCCATCCGGCGCGAACCCGCACCTCAATACGGGCGATCGTGACCGACAACACCCGAGGTTTCCGGCGGCATCAGGCGGGTGGATTCCGGCGATGGTCCGAACGGGTGGGCCGGCCCGTCGTCCGGCCGGGCACCATCCTGGGCGATTTCTGTTCATCGTGTTACGGACACGTTCACCGGTCGGGTCTACAGTGGCTCTGAGCTGCGAATGCGTCATCTGCTGAGCACCCGATCCCGTCGCCTTGCTGGCTCCCGCCGACCCCGTGGAGGCTGCGCATGACCGAGTTCACGGTGTGGGCGCCCGAAGCCGCCCGGGTCCGGCTGCGCCTGCCCGGCGTCGCCGACCACGACATGCGTCCCGGACCGGGCGGGTGGTGGCGGGTCGAGGTGCCCGGCGCCGGACCGGGCACCGACTACGCGTTCCTGCTCGACGACGACGAGCGGGCGTTGCCGGACCCGCGGTCGGCCTGGCAGCCGGCCGGAGTGCACGGGCCGAGCCGGCGCTACGACCACGCCGCGTTCGGCTGGACCGACCAGGGCTGGACCGGCCGGCAGTTGCCCGGCGGCGTCCTCTACGAGCTGCACATCGGCACCTTCACCCCGGAGGGCACCTTCGACGCGGCCATCGGCCGCCTCGACCACCTGGTCGACCTGGGCGTGGACCTGATCGAACTGCTGCCGGTCAACGCCTTCAGCGGGGAGCGCAGCTGGGGCTACGACGGGGGCTGCTGGTACGCCCCGCACCAGCCCTACGGCGGGCCGGACGGGCTCAAGCGGTTGGTCGACGCCGCCCACGCGAAGGGACTGGGGGTGATCCTCGACGTCGTCTACAACCATTTCGGCCCCGCCGGGGCCTACGCGCCGGCGTTCGGGCCGTACCTCGGCGAGCGGAGCGACACCCGGGGGCGCGCCGTCAACCTGGACGGGCCGCACTCCGACGGGGTACGCCGCTACATCATCGACAGCGTGCTGATGTGGCTGCGCGACTACCATGTCGACGGGCTGCGGCTGGACGCCGTGCACGCCATGCCGGACTCCCGGGCCACCCACCTGCTGGAAGAGTTGGCGGTCGAGGTCGAGACGCTCTCCGCCCACCTGGGCCGGCCGCTGTCCCTGATCGCCGAGTCCGACCTCAACGACCCGCGGCTGATCACCCCGCGCGAGGCCGGCGGGTACGGCCTGCACGCGCAGTGGAACGACGACGCCCACCGCGCGTTGCACACCCTGCTCACCGGGGAACGGCAGGGCCACTACGGCGACTTCGGCTCGCTGGAGGGCCTGACCGACGTGCTGACCGGCGCCTACTTCCACGCCGGCACCTGGTCCGGCTTCCGCAACCGCAGCCACGGCCGGCCGGTCGACCGGCAGCGCACCCCGGGGCACCGGTTCGTGGCGTACCTGCAGAACCACGACCAGATCGGCAACCGGGCCACCGGCGACCGGAGCTCCGCGACGCTCTCCACCGGGCTGCTGCGCGTCGGCGCCACCCTGCTGATGACCGCGCCGTTCACCCCGATGCTCTTCATGGGTGAGGAGTGGGCGGCGAGCACTCCGTGGCAGTTCTTCACCAGCCATCGCGAGCCGGAGCTGACCGCCGCGGTGGCCGTCGGGCGCCGGGAGTTCGCCGCGCACGGCTGGCCGGCGGGCGAGGTGCCCGACCCGCAGGACCGGCAGACCTTCGTCCGGTCCCGGCTCGACTGGGCCGAGCTGGACAAGCCCGAGCACCGGGAGATGTACGACTTCTACCGGCGGCTGATCGCCCTGCGTAAGAGCCGCCCCGACCTGTCCGACCCGTGGCTGGGCCACGTCGAGGTCCGGCACGGCGACCACTTCCTGCTGATGCGCCGGGGCGGGTGCCTCGTGGTGGCGAATCTGGCCGGCAAGCCGCAACGGATCAACCTGCCGGGCGTGGTGCGCCGCGTCCTGCTCGCCACCGGAACCGGCGTGACCGTGATGCGCGACGGGATCGAGCTGCCGGCAGAGTCGGCGGCGGTCGTCGCGCTCTGACCCGTGCACGAGGCCGCGCCCCTGGGACCGCGACCCCGGCTGAGCCCTCAGGGCAGCGGCCACTCGTGGACCGGGCGGTTGCTGTGCATCAGGTCCACGTAGTGGCGAACCACCTCGCGCAGCGCCTGCGGCCGGTCCAGGTGGTCGGTCGACTCCAGCCGGTGCAGCGTCTCCACCTGCCAGGTCGCGCCGTTGCGGCCGGTGAGGCAGCGCTGCTCGACGATGCCGAGCAGCCGGTCCCGCTCGCCCGGGTCGAGGTCCCACCGGTCCAGGCCGTCGTGCGCCAGCGGCAGCAGCCGGCGCAGCACCAGCTCGGTGACCGGCAGGTAGCCCAGGCCGGGCCAGAACACCTGGGCGTCGATGCCGTGCCGGGCGCAGTTGGTGAAATTCTCCTCGGCGGCGCTGAACGACATCTGCGACCATAGGGGCCGGTCCGACTCGGCCAGCGCGCGGACCAGCCCGAAGTAGAAGGCGCCGTTGGCGATGGTGTCCAGCACGGTCGGCCCGGCCGGCAGCACCCGGTTCTCCACCCGCAGGTGCGGGCGTCCCCTCAGCACGTCGTAGACCGGGCGGTTCCAGCGGTAGACGGTGCCGTTGTGCAGGCGCAGCTCGGCGAGCTTGGGCACGCCGCCGCTGGCCAGCGCCTCGGCCGGGTCCTCCGGATCGCAGACCGGCAGCAGCGCGGGGAAGTAGCGCACGTTCTCCTCGAACAGGTCGAAGACGCTGGTGATCCAGCGTTCCCCGAACCAGACCCGGGGGCGTACCCCCTGGGCCTTGATCTCCTCGGCGCGGGTGTCGGTGGCCTGCTGGAACAGCGGCACCCGGGTCTCCCGCCACAGCTCACGGCCGAAGAAGAGCGGTGAGTTCGCGCCGAGGGCGACCTGGATGCCGGCGATCGCCTGGGCCGCGTTCCAGTAGTCGGCGAACTGGGCCGGGCTGACCTGCAGGTGGAACTGGGTGCTCGTGCAGGCGGCCTCGGGGGTGATGGTGTCCGCGGTGGTGGCCAGCCGCTCCACCCCGCTGATCGCGATCCGCAGGTCCTCGCCGCGGGCGGCGAAGATCTGTTCGTTGAGCAGCGTGTAGCGGGGGCTCGCCGAGAGGCTGGCGGCGGTCAGGTGGTCGGGCCGAAGGGTGGGCAGGATACCGATCATCACCATGTGTGCGCCGACCGTGCGGGCCTTCTCCTCGGCGGCGTTGAGGCTGGCCCGTACGTGTTCCTCGAACTGCGCGGTGCCGGCGCCGGCGAGCCGCCGCGGGGTTACGTTGATCTCCACGTTGAACTGGCCCAGCTCGGTCTGGAAGCTGGGATCGGCGATCGCCGCCAGCACGTCCGCGTTGCGCATCGCCGGCTGGGAGTCGTCGTCGACCAGGTTGAGCTCGATCTCCAGCCCCGTCATCGGCCGTTCCACGTCGAAGCGGGACTCGCGCAGCATCTCGGCGAAGACGTCGAGGCAGCGCCGGACCTTGTCCCGGTAGCGGGCCCGGTCCTCGCGGCTGAAGGTGCGCGTGCCGACGTCCTCGCCCATGGTCACCACCTTGTCACCGTTGGTTCCCCCTAACCTCGCACGGGACGGCGGGGTGCGGAAGACCCGCTGGAACCTTTACCTACCCACGGGCGGCTACGGTGATCCCTGTCGCGTCCGGCGCACGGTTTCGCGGTCCGGCCGGCCCGGGCTGGCTAGCATTGCCGCGACCGACGGGGGAGTGGTTGTGCGCGAGATGACGATCCGGCTGTTCGTTGCGGCGGCGATCGCCGAGGCCTGCTCCTGGGCGGCCCTGCTGGCCGACATGGTGGTCAAGTACGGTCCGCCACGCAACGAGATCGGCGTGCACGTGTTCGGGCCGATCCACGGGGCACTCTTCGTGGTGTACGGGATCCTCGTCCTCGTGGTGGCCCGGCAGCGCCACTGGTCCCTGCTGCGCACGGCGGTCGCGCTGGTCTGCGCGGTGCCGCCGTTCGCCACGGTGCTGTTCGAGCGCTGGGCCCGCCGGCGCGGGCTGCTCGGTGAGCCGGTGGGCGTGGAGCGCCCGCTCACGCCGGTGGGCTGAGGCCGCGGCCGGCTGCCGCCCCCGCGGGTCGGAGGTTCAGCTGAGCGCCGAGCAGGCGGCGACGCCCAGCAGCAGCAGCGCGCCGAGCGCCGCCTGGAGCAGCAGTGGCGGGCCAAGGTGCGACCAGACCGTGGCGGTACGCGGGGTCAGCTGCTGTCCGGTGGTGAGGTTGACGACCCGCTCGATCCGCGGCGGCAGGTCGGCGTCGGGCTGGGGGCGCACGGTGAGCTGGACATGGTCGCCGGGGTGCAGCGCGCTCTGCGGCAGGTGGCCGTGCAGCTCCACCTCCAGCAGCCGGTCGGCGGCGTCGCGCAGCCGCACCGGGGTGACCAGGAACTCGGGGCCCTTCTTCAGCTCCTTGAAGCTGCGCCGCGTGCGGCCGCCGCTGCTGCGCGGCGCTCGCACCGTCCGTGACAGCAGCCCCGCCACCCCCGCCGCGGTCAGCACCGCGACGAGCACCGGCTGGCCCACCTTCACCTCGCGCGCGTAGCTCGTCATGAGCCGCACCAGCCGGCCGGTGGCGATCCGTTCCGTCGGGTGGGCGACGCGCCGGGTATGGAGGTCGATGTCCATGGTCACCACCGAGAGTCCGCGAATGTTCACCGATCGTATCGATTATGACTATTGAATGGCGTGAATGAATCCCGGTCACGCGGCCGCCGGGCCAGGTGACATCCCCGGCGGCGCGGGTATGCGTGCGGCCGAGCTGGAAAGGGGTCGAGCATGCAGCTGTCCTTCCTGCGCCCGCTCTACGACCGTCCCGGGCCGTGGTGTTCGGTGTACCTGGACGCCTCCCGGGACACCCACGATTCCCGTCCCGCGGTCGACCTGCGCTGGCGGTCCCTCAAGGGCCACCTGCTGGAGCAGGGCGCCGACCTGGTGACCATCGAGGCGGTCGAGGAGGTCATCCGCCGACACGCCCCGATGCCCGGCGACTACGGTCTGGCCCTCTTCGCCACCCGCGGCCGGGTGGTGCTGACCGAGTACCTGTCCGCACCGCCGCTGCGGGACCTGGCCAGCTGGTCCGCCGTGCCCCACACCATGCCGCTGGTCGCCCAGCGCGGCGAGCAGGTCGCCTGGGTCCGGGTGCTGGCCGACCGTACGGGGGCGGACGCCGTCGCGGTCAGCGCCGGCGGGGTACCCCGGCGGGCACACGTCAAGGGGCGGGAGAGCTACCAGCTGCGCCGGGTGCGGCCGGGCGGCTGGTCGCAGTCCCGCTACCAGCGCGCCGCGATGGAGGCCTGGCACCACAACGCCGGCGACGCCGCCGCGGCCACCGCCGAGCTGGCCGACAAGGTGGGCGCGGACGTGGTGGTGGTGGCCGGGGACATCCGGGCCACCGGCATGATCGCCGCCCAGTTGCCGGAGCGCTGGCAGGACGTCCTGGTGCGGACCGACGCCGGCGCCCGGACCGGCGGTGCCGACCCGGCCGCGATGGACGATCTCACGGTGCAGACCATCGCCGAGGTCGTCGACCAGCGGATCGCCGCCGCACTGGACCGGTTCGGCATGCAGGAGGACGTCGGGGCGGGCCTGGACGCGGTGGTCTCCGCCCTGCAACGCAACCAGGTGGACACCATGCTGATCGTGGACGACGCCTCCGCCGACGGCGAACTCTGGGTCGGCCCCGAGCCGACCGAGATCGCCACCGACCCGCGGCAGCTCGAGGCGATGTCGGTGGCCGACCCGCAACGGGTCCGCGCCGACGCCGCGCTGCTGCGTGCGCTGGTCGGCACCGACGCCGAACTCACCGTGCTCGCGCCGGAGGAGGCGCCCGAACTCACCGACGGAGTCGGTGCGGTGCTGCGCTACGTCGACGCGAGCACCCCCGGGCGGGGTAATGCCTGACCGCACGGTGGCGGACCTGGTCGTCGAGCGGCTGCGCGCCTGGCACGTCCCCCGGGTCTTCGGCTACCCGGGGGCGGCGATCGCCCCCGTGGTGGCCGCGCTGGACGCCGCCGGCGGAGACCCGCAGTTCATCCCGGCCCGGCACGAGGAGACTGCGGCGTTCATGGCCACCGGCCATGCCAAGTTCACCGGCGAGATCGGGGTCTGTCTCGCCACCCAGGGGCCGAGCGCGGTGCACCTGCTCAACGGCCTCTACGACGCCAAGCTGGACAGCAAGCCGGTGGTGGCGATCGTCGGCGAGGACGTCACCGGGCCGCTCGGCGGCGCGTACGAGGAGATCGGGCTGAGTCGGCTCTTCGGCGACGTCTGCAACCAGTTCGTCCGGTACGGCCGGGTGCCCGAGCAGGTGCCGGCCCTGCTGGACCAGGCCTTCCGTACCGCGGCCGCGACGCGGAGCCCGACCTGTGTGGTGCTGCCGCACGCGTTGCAGGTGGCCACCGTGCCGGACCTGCAACCGCAGACCGCCGGCGTGCTGTCGGCCGTCCCGGGCGAGCCGTTGGCCCGGGTGCTGCCGCACGACGGCGACCTCGACGCCGCCGCCTCGCTGCTCGCCACCGGGCAGCGGGTGGCGATCCTGGTCGGCCAGGGCGGGCACGGCGCAGCCGGCGAGATCGTGGCGCTGGCCGACCGGCTGGGCGCGGGCGTGGCCGCCTCGCTGCTCGGCAAGCCGGTGCTGGACGAGCGGCTACCCTTCCACACCGGCGTGCTCGGCGAGGTCGGCACCACCGCCGCGGCCCAGCTGATGGGGGGCTGCGACACCCTGCTGCTGATCGGCACGAACGACCCGTGGACCGACTGGTTCCCGCTGCCCGGCCAGGTACGGACCATCCAGGTCGACATCGACGGCCGGCGGATCGGCACCCGGTACCCGGTCGACGTACCGCTGGTCGGCGACGCGGCCGAGACGTTGCGGGCGCTGCTGGCGCGAGTGCCGGACCGGCCCAACCAGGCGTGGCGGGGCGTCGTCGAGAGCTCGGTGGACCGGTGGCGCGAGGAGGCCGCCGCGCGGGCCGCCGCGCCGGCCGAGCCGATCAACCCGCAGCACGTGCTGCACGAGCTCTCCGCCCGGTTGCCACCCCGGGGTGCGGTCGCCGTCGATGTCGGCTCAATCATCTACTGGTACGCCCGGCACCTGGAGCTTCCCCCGGGCGTACGGGCCCAGCTGTGCGGCACGCTCGGCGTGATGGGATGCGCCCTGCCGTACGCGGTGGCCGCCAAGCTCGCCCGCCCCGACGAGCCGGTGCTCGCGCTGCTCGGCGACGGGGCGATGCAGCTCAACGGCCTGGCCGAGCTGATCACCGTGGCGCACCACTGGCGGCAGTGGCGGGACCCCCGGCTGGTCGTGCTGGTGCTCAACAATCGCGACCACTCCGGGACGGGCGGCGGGCGGCAGCCCGGCGGATACGCCGAGCGCCGCCCCGACGTGCCCTACGCCGGCTGGGCGCGGCTGCTCGGCCTGCACGGCGTCCGGGTTGACCGTCCCGAGCTGGTCGGTCCCGCCTGGGACGAGGTCCTCGCCGCGGACCGGCCCGGCGTGCTGGAGGCCGTGGTCGACCCGGCGGTGCCGCTGAACCCGCCGGAGCCGGCGCTGGCCGACCTGCGCGGCCTCGTCGCCGACGGGGACGCCGCCCGCCGGGTCCGGGAGCGGATGATGGACACCCGGATCACCGTGGAGGCGGAGGACCTCGCGTAGCCGAGTCGCCCACGGCAGCTCCACCCGGCCCGGCCACCCGGCCGCGCCCACGAGAAGGCCAGGACCGTTCCCCCGCCGGCGATTGGCCGCCGGTGTGCTCTCTCGTCGTCACGCACCGGCCGTGCCGGGCCCGTCCCGGTACGGCCGAAACCCGTCCCGCACTCCGGTTGCGTCCCTCGGTGGCGGGCCGCGGCGGCCTGGTGGCGCCTGGGTGCGGTGGGTGTCTCTGGCCCTGCCGCCGGACACCCGAGGATTGGTGCGACCCGTGGGGTGATGCCCGTTTAGACCCGATAGGGACGGGAAGCCGGGCCGCGTGGTGAGCGAACGAGGCAAGGTGGGGCCGGTGCGGAAGGTGTCCGTGGGGCCGACGGCCGGCCGTGCCGGACTGGCCGGAGACCGGGTCGTGGCGGCGGGCAGCACCGCCCGGCTCCTGGTGGCGGCGACGGCCCGGGCGCTGCGCGGCGACGACTGCGCCGACCTCGGCCACGCCACCCCGCTCTCCCGGTTCACCGGCGCGCCCGAGCCGGTGCGGCGGGCCGCGGCCGCACGGGCCGCCGGCCGGTTCGCGCTGACCCCGCAGCAGGTCGCCGAGGTGAACGCCGAGCGGGTGGCGGGCTGGATCGTCGACCAGTTCCCGGCCAGCCGCTGGCCCGGAGTGGTGCTCGGCTCGCCGCACGGCGCGGCGGTGCACCTGGCGGTGGCCCTGGGCGTGCCGTGGCTTCCCGCCGCGTTCGAGATGACGGTGCACTGGACCCGGGGTGCGGTGGATCGGCCCCGGGCCGCGCTCGACCACGGTGCCGCCCTCGCCGGCCGACTGCTCGCCGGCAACCGGGACGTGCACGTCCGGCAGGTGCACTGCCCGGCCAGCCGGGGCGTGTCGGCCGGCGCCACGGTTGCCCTCGCGGTGCGCTGGCGCTGCCTGCCGGAGGCGTACGCCCGGTTCCTGGCCGACCGCCTGGAGCCCGGCGCGCCGGTGCTGCTGCTGCACGATGCCCGTACCTGGCCGGTGCTGGACGAGGGGCGGGGGCACAGCTTCCAGGTCGGCTCTCCGGCCAGCGGGCTCGAGCCGGTCGACTTCCACCCGGACGCTCCCGCGCTGCGCCAGGTGCTCCGCTGCGCCGGCGGCGACGGGGCGCACTGGGAGACGCCGGACGTCTCCTGCCCGGCGGCGTACGCCGAGAACGGGGTGGAGTCCGGTTTCGAACACAGCGTCCGGGGCTGGGCCGGCGGGCACGGCCATCCGCTGCACCGGGTGCTCGTCCCGCAGCCCGACGCGCTGAGTGCCGCCACCGCTGACCTGTACCGGCGCTGGCTGCGCCGGGCGGGCAAGACCGGCGACCGCCTGGTGGTCGAGTGCGGCCGGCTGCTCGATCCGTGGCAGGTGGTCCGGGCCGGGCTGGTGCCGTACTGGTGCGAGAACGCGACCCGGCGCCGGGTGGAGGGGGTGGAGTGGTGGCTCGCCGGCAGCGAGCCGTTCACCTCGGTGGACGTGCTGCCGGAGCCGCCCGGGGCCCGGTCGCCCGCGCTGGCGGGACTGCCGCAGTGGCTCGCCGTGGCGGGCTTCGGGCGTCGTCGCCGGGCGCTGGACCGGGGGGCCGCGCGCGGCTATCCGGTCGCCTCGGTACCGACCCGGCGGGCCACCGAGGTGCTGCGCAACCAGCCGTACGACCTGCCGGTCCCGCCGCCGCTGGGGATGGCCGAGGCCCTCGTGGCGCTGCGGGAGGCCGGCGCCCACCAGGGGCTGCTGGTCTCCTGACCGACAGCCGGCCGGCCCGCGTCGACCCCGTCCGCGGGCCCCGGCACCAACCCCGGCGAAACATCCTCGCGATCCTGCGGTCCGTGATTGAGTACCTACGGAGCGGGAACACCGGTCGCTGCGAAGACGGCCCACGACGCCGTGTGGCGGGCTGCCGCCGCTCCTGGCGTTCCGTCACGTAACCCACTTCCGGCCCGGTGCGTGGCCCGACCACGCGCACGACCGGTCTTCCCCATCCGGGCGGGGGACCTTCCTGAGGGAGGCGCGGATGTTCGGACAGACCACCACACCCACACCACCACCCACCGAACGGGGCCTGGAGGACCTCGACGCGGCGGCCCTGGCGTACGCGGCACGGATCCAAGGGCTGCCGCCCGAGCGGCGGCACGAAGCACGGGACGATCTCGTCCGCTTCGCGCTGCCCTTCGCCGGCCGGCTGGCCCGCCGCTACCGGGGCCGCGGGGAGCCGCTCGAGGACCTGGAGCAGGTGGCCCGGCTCGGCCTGGTCAACGCCGTCGACCGGTACGACCCGGAACGCGGCTCCTTCACCGCGTACGCGGCGATCACCATCGTCGGGGAGATCAAGCGGCACTTCCGGGACCGCACCTGGGGAGTGCACGTGCCGCGCCGGCTGCGCGACCTGATCCTGGAGGTGGGGCAGGCGACCGCGGCGCTGACCAGCGAGCTGTCCCGGGCGCCCACGGTCGCCGAGTTGGCCATGCGGCTGGAGACGCCGGAGGAGGAGATCCTCGCCGCGCTGGAGTCGGCCGCCGGCTACAGCCCGGCCTCGCTCAACGCCCCGGTCGGCGGGGAGAGTTCCGCCGAGTTCGGTGACCTGGTCGGCGAGTCGGACAACGCCCTGGAGTCGGTCGACGACCGGGTCACCGTCAGCGGCCTGCTGCACCGGCTGCCCTGGCGGGAGCGCCGGATCCTGGCCATGCGCTTCTACGGCAACCAGACCCAGGCGGAGATCGCGGCCCGGTTCGGCATCTCCCAGATGCACGTCTCCCGGCTGCTGTCCCGGGCGTTGACCTGGCTGCGGCAGGCGATGCTCGCCGACGCGCCGCCGCCCTGGCAGAACGGCACGGCCGAGGCCGAGGCCGAGCCGGCGAAAGTGAGGATCTCGGTCCGGCAGAACGGGGACCGGGTGGTCGTCGAGGTCGGCGGGGAGGTCGACCGGGACGGTGCCGACCAGCTCCGCAGGGCGATGCTGGAGGCGGTGACCGGGCAGCCCCGCGAGGTGGTCGTCGACCTGGTCGGCGCGGGCGGCTTCGACGCCGGCGGGATCGCCGCGCTGATGGCCGGCCGGGACGCGGCGGTCCGCACCGGGGTGCCGTTGCGGCTGACCCGGGTGCAGCCCGCGGTCCGCCGCTCGCTCGCCGCCGCGGGCCTACCCGCCGGCGACTGACCCGTACGCGTGAGGAGGGCCGGCGCCGTCGGGCGCCGGCCCTCCTCACGGTGGCCCGGTCACTGCTCCGGGCTGTCCTCGTGTCCGCGGGGGTGCCGCCACCGGTCGTTCTCCTGCGGTTCCCGCTCCGCACCCAGGATGGTGGTGCCCTCGGGCTCCTCGGTCTCCTCGAAGCTGGGCCGGCGGACCTCCTCCGGCTCCGGAACGTCGACCGGCCGCGCGCCGGACTGCGGCGCGGGTTGGAACTCGACGGCCTCGTGGGCGCCGTGCGCGCCCTCGGCGGCCGGCGACTCCGGGACGCGCGGCACGTGGTGCAGTTCCTCGGCCAGGTGCTGCGGCGGCCTGGTGGTGCGCTGCGGCAGGTCGCGGCCGAGGTCGGAGACGAGGGGGCCGTACTTGGCGTCGAACGCCGGCCGCTCGGAGCGGATCCGCGGCATCCGGTCGAAGTTGCGCAGCGGGGGTGGGCAGGTGGTCGCCCACTCCAGCGAGTTGCCGAAGCCCCAGGGGTCGTTGACGGTGACCCGCGCGCCGTACCGCCAGGACTTCCAGACGTTGTACATGAAGAAGAGCGTGGAGAAGCCCAGGACGAACGAACCGATCGACGAGACCGTGTTCAGGATGGTGAAGCCGTCGCTGGGCAGGTAGTCGACGTAGCGGCGGGGCATGCCCTCGTTGCCCAGCCAGTGCTGGACCAGGAACGTGGTGTGGAAGCCGAGGAACATGGTCCAGAAATGCATCTTGCCCAGCCGCTCGTCGAGCAGCCGTCCGGTCATCTTCGGGAACCAGAAGTAGATCCCGCCGAAGAACGCGAAGACCACCGTGCCGAAGAGCACGTAGTGGAAGTGGGCCACCACGAAGTAGGTGTCGGTCACGTGGAAGTCGACCGGCGGGCTGGCCAGCAGCACCCCGGTCAGCCCGCCGAACAGGAAGGTGACCAGGAAGCCGACGGCGAAGAGCATCGGCGTCTCAAAGGTGATCTGGCCCTTCCACATCGTGCCGATCCAGTTGAAGAACTTGACGCCGGTCGGCACCGCGATCAGGAAGCTGAGGACGCTGAAGAACGGCAGCAGTACCTGCCCGGTGCCGAACATGTGGTGCGCCCAGACGGTCATCGACAGCACGGTGATCGAGATGGTGGCGAGCACCAGACCGGTGTAGCCGAAGATCGGCTTGCGGGAGAAGACCGGAATGATCTCGGTGATGATCCCGAAGAACGGGATCGCGATGATGTAGACCTCGGGATGGCCGAAGAACCAGAAGAGGTGCTGCCACAGCATGGGCCCACCGGTGGTCGCGTCGTAGACGTGGGCACCGATCAGCCGGTCCGCGGCGAGCGCCAGCAGCGCGGCCGCCAGCAGCGGGAACACGAGAATGATCAGGACGCTGGTGAGCAGGATGTTCCAGGTGAAGATCGGCATCCGGAACATGGTCATCCCGGGCGCGCGCAGGGTGATGATGGTGGCGATCAGGTTGACGGCGGTGAGGATGGTGCCCAGACCGCTGATGACCAGCCCGACCACCACCATGTTGGGCCCGACGCCGGGGGAGTGCTGGACGTTGCTCAACGGCGGGTAGGCGAACCACCCGAAGTCGGCTGACCCGCCCGGCGTGAGGAAGCTGCCGTACAGCATCAGGCCGCCGAAGAGGAACAGCCAGTAGCCGAAGGCGTTCAGCCGGGGGAACGAGACGTCCGGAGCGCCGATCTGGATCGGGACGAGGTAGTTCGCCATCCCCAGTGCCGCGGGCGTGGCGAAGAGCAGCAGCATCGCGAAACCGTGGGTGGTGAAGAGCTGGTTGTACTGCTCCGGGGAGAGGAACTGCAGCCCCGGTCGGGCCAGTTCGCCCCGGATCAGCATCGCCTCGATCCCGGCGGCCAGGAAGAACACGAAGGACGTGGACAGATAGAGCAGGCCGATCTGCTTGTGGTCCGTGGTGCGTAGCAACCGCCACAGCGAGTCGCCGGGGATCGGCGCCCGGACCGGACCGGGATAACCGCCGAACTCGGCCGGCGCGAGGATCGCGGGCCCCCGATCTCGTGCCGGCTCCGTGACTACCCGATTGGGCATAGCTCTCACCCCGTCATATGACAAAAAGGACGGGCACGCCTACCCGGCCCTCTGCCCATGAAACCAGGCGAGAGCGGAAATTTCGGTCAGTTCGCCGGTAGCATCGCCAAGACGACTTTGCCGGCACCGGGCGTTGCCCCGCCCCCGCCGTGCACCCGGCGCTGGTCAGCGTCGATGCATGGCACGGGTGGTGAGCAACCCGAGGACGATCATCCCGATGCCGAGCCCGAGGTGCAGCCAGTTGTCGGCGGCGTTGACCGGGATGAAGTTCGCCGTGGTGCGGTGCACGACCGCCAGCCCGTAGAGCCAGAGCACGAGGTAGATCGCCCCGCCGCCGACCAGATAGCTGCGCGCTCCGGAACTCGTCGCGGACATCGCCAGGCCGGCGACGCCGAAGAGCAGGTGCACGATGTTGTGCAGCACGGAGACCTGGAACGCGCCGAACAGCTTCGCGGTCGAGTCGTGCCCGGCGAAGTACAGGTCGTGGAAGTTGGTGGTGACCCCGGGGATGAAGCCGAGCACCCCGGCGACCAGGAAGAGCACGCCGAAGGTCGCGGCGGTCCGGCTGACCAGAGCGCGGCCCTCGGCCGGGTTGCGTCGCCCCCGGGAGTGCGCCATCGCGTTCGTCATGCCGGCCTCCTCACCTGACACAGACCGGACGGCTTTCCCACGACCACCGGCGGCAAACGCGCAACCGGCCCGGCGCGCGGATCGCGGTCGGGCCGGCGCCGGTACTGCTCAGGCGAGCTGAAACCGTCGTGCGGTGAGCTGGCGGACCCGGTGGTAGAGGTCCACGTACGCCTGGGCCATCACGGCCGGGGTGAACCGGGCGACCGCCTCGCGCCGGCACTCGTCCGGGTCAAGCAGGTCGGCTGCCATGACCAGGTCGCCCAGCTCCTCCTCGTCGGCCGTGAGCAGCCCGGTGCGGCCGTGCTCGATCAGCTCCGGCAGGCAGCCGCGGCTGGTGGCCACCACCGGGGTGCCGAGGGAGAGCGACTCGACGACGGCGGTGCCGCCGGGCTCCTCCCAGCGCAGCGGGAAGAGGGCGGCCCGCGCCCCGGCGAGCAGGTCGTCCCGATCCCGGCCGGCGACCGTGCCGACCCAGCGGACCACGTCGCCGTCCACGTACGGGGCGACGTTGTCATGGAAGAACCGCACGTCGGGGTTCTGTCGGGCCTCGTCGCCCGCCGCGGCCAGGTCCTCCGGCCGGTGGTACGGGCCGACCGGGCCGGCGAGCACCAGCCGGAAGCCGGCCTGCCGCGCCAGCCGGGCACCCAGGTCCTGCCCCTTGCCCGGGTTGATCCGGCCCAGGGTCACCAGGTAGTCGCCCTTCTCCACACCGGGTCGCCGGTCGGCGTCGACCGCGAGCGGGGTGGAGAGGTGCACGTGCCCGACCGAGTGCTCCTGAAGGGCGCGGGGCGCCCGGGCCAGCTGCGCGGCGGAGACACCGTTGACCCGTACCCGGTCGCCGCCGTCGAGGTTGCCGTACAGCTCGGGGTGCTTGGCCAGATCCCAGTGCAGGGTGTGCAGAACCGGCGGGCCATCCGGCCCCATCGCGGCCATGGTGGCCAGCCCGACCGCCTCCACGTGGTCGTGCACGAGGTCGATGTCGTCGCGGGCGTGCAGCGCGCGCACCACCCCGTTCAGGTGCGCCTGGGACACCCCGCAGACCTGGTTGTAGGGCCGCTGGAGGGCGTGGAACTGCCCGTCGGGGAAGACCCAGATCTTCTCGTCGACCGGCAGGGCGCTGGTCTCCACCGACGCGAGCACCACCCGTACGCCGAGCTTGCGCAGCTCCGGCACCAGGGTGGCGACCACGTTCTCGATCCCGCCGTAGCCGGGCGGCGGTACGGACAACCAGGGGCCCGCGTTCATCAGGACGGTCAGCGTCATGGTCCGCTGTTCCTTCCCCCGAGGCTCATGCCGCGACCCGTCGCCGGGGCACCCGGTGCCGCAGCTGCGCCAGCGGCGGCCGCTCCTCGATCGAGACGTCGCTGACCACGATCTCCCGGTCCAGGTTGGGCAGCGCCTCCGAGCCACCGCGCCGGAACTGGGTCAGCAGGGCCATCGGCGCGATGCCTGGACTCGCCCAGCCCCGCCGCTGCAACCGGGACCAGGCGGTGAGCATGATCTGCGCGGACATCCGGCCCAGCGCCGCGGTGTCCTGGTGGCGGTGCTTGCGCTCGCCGAGGTCGACCTGGGCGAGCGCGTCCAGCCCGACCAGCTCCAGCAGGTCGATGAGCATCGCCGTCTCCACGCCGTACCCGGAGACGAACGGTACCTGCTCCAGCACCTCGCGGCGGCCGGCGTACTCGCCGGCGAGCGGCTGCACGAACCCGGCCAGCTCGGGCCAGAAGAGGTTGAGCAGTGGCCGGGCCATCAACTCGGTCACCCGTCCGCCGCCGTCGGTCTCCACACCGGTCGACCCGACCAGCGGTCGGTGGTAGAAGCCCTTGACGAAGTCGACCGACGGGTCGGTCAGCAGCGGGCCGACCAGCCCGGTCACGAAGTGCGGCCGGAACTCGCGCAGGTCGGCGTCGACGAACGCGACCACGTCGCCCTCGGCCGCCGCCAGCCCGGCCCAGAGCGCGTCGCCCTTCCCGGTGAGCCGGGGCAGCCCGTCGGTCATCGCGTCCTGGCTGACCACCTCGGCGCCGGCGGCCCGGGCCACCTGGCCGGTCCGGTCGGTGGAGCGGGAGTCCACCACGATCAGCTCGTCCACCAGCGGGACCCGGTCCATCAGGTGCTCCCGGATCGTCGACACGATCGCGCCGACGGTCGCCTCCTCGTTGCGTGCCGGCAGCACCACGCTGACCCGGCTCTCGCCCTTGGCGCACAGCAGTCGCCGTACCGGCCAGTCCTCGGCCGAGGTCGTGCGGTACGTGGCCCAGGCCTCCACCACCGGTGAGACGGTTGTTTCGGTATCCGGCACTGGCACACCCCCAGGGTCAAGGCGAAACGCGGAGGCGACTTCCCGTTACCCACCCCGCGCTAACCCGATCATGCCTAACAGCCGGAGCACGAGACGCGCACCGAGGGGTTCCCCGTCGGTGAACGTTTGATTGCGCGTCCGCCCGGGGACAGCTCACGCAGTCTTCGGTAACGCGGCGGAGGGTCGAGGAATGCGCACGTGCCGGGTGGGACTGGTGGGGGCCGGCGGGGTGGCGCAACGCCACGTCCGGGTGTTGACGGGCTTCGAGGACGTGGAGCTTCTCGGGGTGACCGACGTCGCCGCGGAGGCGGCACGCGCGCTGGCCGGGGCGCACGGCGGCCGGGCCTTCGTCGACGTGGCGGACCTGCTCGCCGCCGGTCCGGACGCCGTGTACGTGTGCGTACCGCCGTTCGCGCACGGTCCGGTCGAGGAGATGGTGGTCGAGGCCGGCGTGCCGATGTTCGTGGAGAAGCCGGTGGCGGCGGACCTGGAGACCGCCGAGCGGATCGCCGTGCTGGTCGAGCGGCGGGGGCTGCTCACCGCGGTCGGCCACCACTGGCGTTACCTGCACGTGGTGCAGCAGGCCCGGGAACTGCTGGCCGACCGCCCGGTGCGGATGGTCAACGGGGCCTGGCTGGACAAGGTGCCGCCGGTGCCCTGGTGGGCCCGGCGCGACCGCTCCGGCGGCCCGGTCGTCGAACAGGCCGCGCACGTGCTGGACCTGGTGCGGCTGCTGGCCGGCGAGGCGACCGAGGTGACCGCGTACGCCGACGGCACCCCGCCGCCGGCGGAGGGCGCCGACATCGACTCGGTCACCGCGGCGACCCTGCGCTTCGCCTCCGGCGCGGTCGGCACCCTCGCCGCGGCCTGCGTGCTCACCTGGAAGCATCGGGCCGGCGTGGAGCTCCTCGCCGACGGGCTGGCGCTGTCGCTGGCCGAGGACGGCCTGCTGATCCGCGACGCCGACGGCGAGCGGCACCTGCCCGCGGACCCGGACGGCGCCCGGGTGGCCGTCGACCGGGCCTTCGTCGACGCGGTCCGCGGAATCGGCGACGACGTGCGGGTCCCGTACGCCGAGGCGTTGCGCACCCAGCGGCTGGCCGTCGCGGTGGCCGAGTCCGCGCGGACCGGGTGCGGCGTGGCGCTGCCCACCGGGCCGGCGGCGCGGCTCACCAGGCCGGTGGCCGACGCGGCGCCGGCCGAGGCGACCCTGCCGGGGGTGACCATCGATGCGTGACCGGGTGGTGGCGGTCACCGGACCGGGCGTGGTCGAGCTGGTCGAGCAGGAGGCGGCCGAGCTGCGCGAGGGCACCTTCCGGGTGGAGACCCGCTACAGCGGGGTCTCCGCCGGCACCGAGCTGAGTTACGTCAAGGGCACCAACCCGTATCTCAACGTCACCTGGAACGCCGATCTCGGGCTGTTCCAGCCGGGCGCGGCGAGCACGCCGTACCCGGTGACCCGGCTCGGCTACATGCAGGTCGGGCGGGTGGTGGAGAGCCGAACCCCGGCCGTCGACGTGGGCACGGTGGCGGCGATGGCCTACGGCCACCGCAGCGGGTACGTGGCCGACCCGCTCGCCGAGCGCTTCGTGCCGCTGCCCGACGACCTCGACCCGCTGCTCGGCGTCTATGTCGCGCACATGGGCCCGATCTGCGCCAACGGCCTGCTGCACGCCGCCGCCGACCTGTGCGGCGCCGACGTACGCTCGCTCGGCGACGGCGTGCGCGGCCGGCGGGTGGCGGTGGTCGGCAGTGGGGCGGTCGCCCTGCTCACCGCGCTCCTCGCCCGGCGGCACGGCGCCGCCACCGTGGTGGTCCTCGATCCCACCCCGGCGCGACGGGAGGTGGCCGAGGCGCTCGGCCTGGAAACCCTGGACCCGGAGGCGGACGACCCGGCGGCGGTGCTGAAGACCCGATGGAACCACGCCGCCGGCGACCGGGGCGCCGACGTGGTCTTCCAGTGCCGCGGCCAGGCCTGGGCGCTCCAGCTCGCGCTGCGGCTGCTGCGTCCCCAGGGCACCGTCATCGACCTGGCCTTCTACCAGGCCGGCGCGGACGAGGTCCGGTTCGGCGAGGAGTTCCATCACAACGGGCTGTCGCTGCGCTGCGCCCAGATCGGGCGGGTGCCCCGCGGGCTCGCCCCCACCTGGGACCGGGAGCGGCTCTCCGCCGAGACGATCGAGCTGCTGCGGCAGTACGGTGACCTGGTCCGCAAGCACCTCGTCTCCGCGATGGTGCCGCTGGCTGAGGCGCCGGCGCTGCTGGCCGAGCTGGCGCAGCGCCGCCGGCAGGAGCTCCAGGTGATCTTCACCGGCTGACCCGACCGGCGGGTGAGCCACCGGGCGGTCACCGGACAGACCCCCTGTGAACTGCGGAAACGGCCCCGAAGTTGGACACCCGTCGGCGCCGGGGCCGGTCGGGGGTCACAATCGGCTCCGGTTCGCGTACCGTTGCCGCTCATGGGTGTGTCGCAACGGTTGAAGAGCAGGTTCCGGCGGTTCCTCGAGCGCCCGGGGACGACGGTCGACCTGGCCCCGCTGGAGAGGCTGCTGCCGGCCGTCGAGGCCCGCGAGGCGGAGCTGGAGAAGCTCTCCGACGCCGAGCTGACCGAGGCCGCCGGGCAGGCCGAGGGATACGAGGAGATCTGCGCGATCGGCCGCGAGGCGGCCCGTCGCGGCCTCGACCAGCGGCCCTACGACGTCCAGCTGCTGGGCGCGATGGCGCTGCTCTCCGGCAAGGTCGCCGAGATGGCCACCGGTGAGGGCAAGACGCTCACCGCGACCATCGCCGCGTACGGCCACGTCCGGCTCGGCAACGGACCGGTCCACGTGCTCACCGTCAACGACTACCTGGCCCGCCGCGACGCCGAGTGGATGGGGCCGGTCTACGCCCTGCTCGGGCTCTCCGTCGGCTGGGTCAACGAGGCCTCCACGCCGGAGGAGCGGCGCGCCGCCTACGCCTGCGACGTCACCTACGTGTCGGTCAGCGAGGCCGGCTTCGACTTCCTGCGCGACCAGCTCGTCACCGACCTCGCCGACCGGGTCCAGCCGGTGCTGAAGACCGCGATCGTCGACGAGGCCGACTCGATCCTCATCGACGAGGCCCGGGTGCCGATGGTGCTCGCCGGCGCGGTGCCCGGCGAGCAGGACCCGGTGCACGCGGCCGCCGCGCTGGTGCGCGGCCTGCGTAAGGGCAAGCACTACACCGTCGCCGAGGACGGCCGCAGCGTCGCCTTCACCTCGGCCGGCCTGGCCACCGTCGAGGCCAAGCTCGGCGGGATCGACCTGTACGACGAGGAGCACGTCGGGCAGCTCTCCGCGGTCAACGTGGCGCTGCACGCCCACGCCCTGCTGCACCGGGACGTCGACTACATCGTCCGGGAGAAGTCGGTCGAGCTGATCGACGAGATGCGTGGCCGGGTGGCCCAGCGTCGGCGCTGGCCGGACGGGCTGCAGGCCGCGGTCGAGGCGAAGGAGGGCCTGGACGCGACGGCCGAGGGCGAGGTGCTGGGCACCATCACGGTGCAGGCGTACATCGCGCTCTACCCGAACGTCTGCGGGATGACCGCCACCGCGGTGCTCGTCGGCGACCAGCTCCGGGAGTTCTTCGGCCTCGAGGTGGCGGTGATCCCGCCGAACACCCCGTGCATCCGCGAGGACGAGCCGGACCGGATCTACGCCACCCGCGCCGAGAAGGAGGAGGCGCTGATCGACGAGATCAAGCGCTGCCACGAGGCGGGTCGCCCGGTGCTGGTCGGCACCCTGGACGTCAAGGAGTCCGAGGGCCTGGCGGCGGGGCTGCGGGCGGCGGGGGTCTCCTGCGTGGTCCTCAACGCCAAGAACGACGACGAGGAGGCGGCGATCATCGCCGAGGCCGGCGCCTACGGCTCGGTGACCGTCTCCACCCAGATGGCCGGCCGGGGTGTCGACATCCGCCTCGGCGGCAGCGACCAGGCCGACCGGGAACGGGTGGCCGACCTCGGCGGCCTCTACCTGATGGGCAGCGGCCGGCACGACAGCCGCCGGGTCGACGACCAGCTTCGCGGCCGGGCCGGCCGGCAGGGCGACCCCGGCGGCTCGGTCTTCTTCGTCAGCCTGGAGGACGACCTGGTCGTCCGGCACGCCGGCGACACCGTGCCGGCGTCCCCCCGGATGAACGCCGACGGCCTGGTCGCCGACCCTCAGGTCGACTACGCGGTGGAGCACGCCCAGCGGGTCGCCGAGGGCGTCAACCACGAGATCCACCGCAACACCTGGCGCTACAGCGTGGTGACCGAGCAGCAGCGCAAGGCCCTCGCCGAGCGCCGGGAGCGGCTCCTGACCAGCGACATCGCCGCGCTGATGCTGCTGGAGCGGGTGCCGGAGAAGGCCGGCGACATGGACGAGGACCTGCTCGCCGAGGTGGCCCGGTCGATCGCCCTCTATCACCTGGACCGGCTCTGGGCCGAGCACCTGGCCGAGCTCTCCGAGGTGCGTGAGGGTGTGCACCTGCGGGCGCTGGGCCGCCTCGACCCGCTGGACGAGTTCCACCGCAGTGCCGTCCCGGCGTTCAACGCGCTCGTCCCGGAGATCGAGACGCGGACCATCGCCACCTTCGAGGAGACCGAGTTCGACGAGGGCTGGGAGCCGGACGCCGCGAAGCTGGTCAGGCCGAGCGCCACCTGGACGTACCTGGTGCACGACAACCCGTTCGGCTCGGAGCTGGACCGGTTGATCGCGTCGGTGGGTCGCCGGCTGATCTCCGGGTCGCGCTGACCCGACCACGAGGGGTCCCTTCCCGCGTACGCGCCGGAAGGGACCCCTTTGCGTCGTTTCGAACCTGGTTTGCGAGGGTAGTAGGCCGGGGCTTTCGACTCAGGGAGAGGGAAGCGATGGCACAGGCAATGGCGCCGGACGGGGGCACCGCGCGGTCCTACGCGGAGGTGGCAGGGGCCGTGGCCCGGTGAACCTGGACACGCAGGAGCCGACGTTCGACACGCTCGGGGTGCTGGAGACCGCCGCGCTGCTGCGCGAGCTGACCGCCGGCCTCATCGCGGCCACCGACTTCGACGAGGCGTTGACCCGGCTGGTCCGCATCGCGCGGGACGCCGTGCCCGGGGTCGACTGCTGCGGCTTCACCGCGCTGCGGGCCGGTGAGCCCGCCGGGGTGGCCGCCTCCGACGCCGACCGGGCCGAGCTGGACGACCTCCGGCTCGGCCCCGACACGCCGGCGATGGCGGCGATCCGGCGCCGCGAGATGATCACCGCGCCCGACCTCGATCAGGAGGCGCCCTGGCCGGCATGGGCCGACCGGGCCCGGGGCCTCGGTGTGCGGGGGGTGATCTCCGCGCCGGTCGACGTGGACGAGCAGGTGATCGGCGCGATCAACCTGTACGCCGAGTCCGCCCATGCGCTCACCACCCGGCACCAGCTCACCGCGATGCTGCTCGCCGAGCACGCCGGGCTGCTGCTCGCCGCCGTCCGGGACCGGGAGCGACAGGTCGCCCAGGCCGGTCAGCTCGACTCGGCGTTGCTGGAGGAGGGGGTCGTCGGGCAGGCCGTCGGCGTGATCATGACCCAGCGCGGCTGCCCGGCGCCGGAGGCCCTGGACGTGCTCCGCGCCGCCGCCTCCTCGTTGGACATACCGCTGCGCGAGGTGGCCGAGCGCCTGGTGCTCACCGTCTCCCGCCCTCGGGACAACTGAGCGACAGTCGTTTCGGCCCGGTGGGCCTCGGGTAGCACCCTGGACTGGTGAGCCGCACCGACCTGGGGAGGAACCGATGGAGAGCCGACTGCGGGTGCAGGGGCAGCCCGTCCAACCGATGCTGGTGACGTTCCCGTTCGGACTCTTCGTCAGTGCCGCCGTCTTCGACCTGGCCGACATCGCCGGCGGCCCGGCGTTCCTCGGCGAGGTGGGCTACTGGACCGCCGTCGCCGCCCTGGTCGCCGCCGCGCTCACCACCGTCGCCGGGATGGTCGACCTGTGGGACGTGGGCTCCGGCCGGATCCGCCGTACCGCGATCACCTTCAACCTGGTCAACGCCGCGATGGCCGCACTGTTCCTGCTCATCTGCCTGATCCGGGCGCAGGCGCCGCAGCGCGGCGCGACCGGTGGCGAGCTCGTCACCGAGCTGCTCGCGCTGGCCGTCGGCGCGGTCGGGGTGCGCCTCGGCGCCCGGCTGATGCGCCAGTTCGACCGCGGCCGCGCCGCCGAGGCGAGCGGCCTGGAGGCGCTCGCCGACCTCCCCGGCTCCACCGTGGAGATCATCCGCCCGCCGACCTGACGCGGTTCCGGTTGGATCCGTTGGCAATCCGGCGCCGCACGCGCGTCACCTACCGGCAGGGCGCGGGTCTCCACCCCGCGGTGGCCGCGTGTGTCGCCGCGCTCCACGCCTCCGCCAGCACCTTTCCCGGCAGCGGCTGACGCCCGGGAACTGTTCCAGGGCCGACGGCGCAGCGGCCGAGGCCGCGCCGGCCGTGAACGGTCATGGCGCGACCGGACGACGTGGACGATGATGCCGAGAATGAGCCTCGTCACCCGACTCGCCCTCGTGGGCGACCGGCATCTCGACAATGCCGGGCATGCACCGGTGGTCCGCGCGATCGCGAGTTTGACCGTGACCGGCGGCCTGACGATCGACGCGACCTGGATCCCGACGGCCCAGGCCCACGGCGGCCTCGACGACTACGACGGGGTCTGGCTCGTCGGCAGCCCGTACGAGACCGAGGCAGGCGTGATCGCTGCCGCAGGTGCCGCCCGCCGAGGCGGTATCCCCCTCCTGGGAACCTGCGGCGGCCTTCAGTTGGCCGTCATCGAGTTTGCGATGCAGGTTGCCGGCCTGACGGAAGAGGACGTCCTGGTTCCACTCTCCTGCAGCGTTGGCGGCAACGAATGCCGAGTCCGCGCCACCAGCGGCTCGCTCTTCGAGCGGGCCCTGGGCGCGAGCCGGACCGTCGAGCGCTACCACTGCTCCTACGGCCTGAACCCGGAGACGATGCGGGTGCTGACCGGGCACGGGATGCGGTTCACCGGCTTCGACGACGACGGTTTGACACGGGTCGCCGAACTCCCGGCGCACCCGTTCTTCCTCGGCACGCTCTTCCAGCCTGAACTCGCCGAGCGGGCCGACCCCCACCCGATCATCCAGGCCTGGGCCACTGCCGCCATGGCCCGGACCGGCCTGCGGGCTGGCCGATAGCTCCACCGATGCCCGGTGACCAGCGGTGCCGGTGCCGATCGGCGGGCCCAAATCACCTTGCTGCGGCCTGCTGGGTGGGAGCAGGCTCGCCGGATGAGCGGGAACGAGGATTTCGAAGACCTGATCGCCGAGGGCGCGGCGGTGCCGGTCGAGGGCTGGGACTTCTCCTGGCTCGCCGGACGGGCCAGCGAGGAGCGTCCGCCCTGGGGGTACGCCCGCCTGGTCGGTGCCCGGATGGCCACCGTCGACGCCGCGTTGGACGTCGACACCGGCGGGGGAGAGGTGCTGGCCGAGGTGCCGAGCCCGCCACCGTTGCTGGTCGCCACCGAGGCCTGGCCGCCGAACGTCGCGGTCGCCCGGCGTACGCTGCGCCGCGTCGGCGCGAGCGTCGTGCGGGTGGCGGAGGAGCCGTCGCTGCCGTTCCGCGACGGCTCGTTCGACCTGGTGGTGAGCCGGCACCCGGTGCAGACCTGGTGGGACGAGATCGCCCGGGTGCTGCGCCCCGGCGGGAGCTACCTCTCCCAGCAGATCGGCGCCGGCACGGTCCGCGAGTTGAGCGAGGCGTTCCTCGGCCCACTCCCGGCGCCGACCGCGCGCCACCCGGAGCAGGCGGTCGCGGCTGCGGAGGCCGCCGGGCTGACCGTGGTGGACCTGCGTACGGCCACCCTGCGGGCGGTCTTCCACGACATCGCCGCGGTGGTCTACTTCCTGCGCAAGGTGATCTGGACGGTCCCCGGCTTCACCGTCGACCGCTACCGCCCCGAGCTGCGCCGCCTGCACGACCGCATCCGCGCCGAGGGCCCCTTCGTCGCCCACGCCCAGCGCTTCCTCATCGAAGCCCGCCACCCCTGACGCCCCGCCCGCATGAAGGTGGCGCGGGCGGGGCGCGGAGTTGGGCCAGGGCGGTCAGTGGGCGGCGGCGTGGTGGGCGGCGAGCACGTCGGCGCCGAAGTCGCTGGCCGGACGGCGCAGCACCGTGTGCGCGTGGTTGCCGTCCTCGGTGGTGTTGTCGTACTCGATCAGCAGGTCGTCGCCCTGGATCCGGTAGTAGTGCCGCTGCCCGGGACGGGTCGGGCCGGCCCAGGCGAAGTGCAGCTCCCCGCCGTCGAGCCGGCCCGCCTCGCGGGCGGCCAGCTCCGGCGGGAGCCGGTCCAGGTAGAGCGCGACGAGCTGGTCGAGCAGCGCCCGGCCGGTCGGGCCGAGCCGGTCGCGGGGGACGCCGAGCGGGTCGAGCCGGCCGGGGGCGGCCGGCCGGGTGGCGCTGATGATGTCGGCCGGCGCCTCGTCGGCGACGATCGCCGCGGCCCGTCCCGCGGATCCGAGCGCGTCGAGCAGCTCGCGGGCCAGGTCCTCCTCGGGGCCGAGCGGTCGGGAGACCGGGCGGCCGGCGTGCCGGACGGTGGCCGGGTTGGCGCCGAGGAACAGCGGGGCGGGGGAGACCTGGTCGTCGACGACGGTCATGCTCACCGACAGGTGGTGCCCCTCGAACCGCCATCCCCACCGGTCGTCCCGGCCCGGGTCGCCGAAGACGGCCACCCAGTAGTCGCCGCTGTGCCGGCCGCGCCGCCAGCCCTCCGCCCGGTCGAGCACCTCCTCCAGCGCGACGACCGCCATCGCCTGGGCGTACGCGGCGGGGCTGAGCGCGGTGGCGAGCAGGCGGTGGGCGGCCTTGCGCGCGGTGAGGTCCAGGTCGGCGAGGCTCACCCCGGGCCGGGGCCGGGGTCGGTACTCCAGCCATCGCCGGGCCGGGTCGTCGTCGAAATCGTGCCGGGCACGTTGCCGGGCCGGGTCGTCGAGCGCCGCCAGCAGGGCACCGGCCGCCGCGCGCATCTGCTCGGGTACGGGATCCTCCACCGCCTCTGTATACCGCTCGGCCGGCACCCGCGCCGGACCTGCCCGGGTGTCGGCCCGCCGGGCCTGGTCGCTCGGGCCCGGCAGCGTGCGTCCGCGGTACGGCGGCGCCCGTCGACTGGTGCGATCATCCACGGCCCCCGCCTGGTAGCTTGCCGACCCGGCACGGGAGGAATGGATGAACGATCAGGTGTACGTCGGCAACGCCGGCGTGGACGGGGCGACCGACGCCGGCTGGCTGCTCGGCCACTTCAAGCCGTCCGGGGACGTCCGGTACAGCACCGAGGTCGAGGTGAAGTGGGGCGTGCACCCGGCGGGGGAGACCCGCTCGCAGTGGGCCACGGGCGAGCGACGGACCGCCCTGTTGGTGCTGATCAGCGGCGCGTTCCGGATCGAGCTGCGGGACCGGACGGTGGTGCTGCGCGAACCCGGGGACTACGTGGTGTGGGGCCGGGGCGTGGACCATTCCTGGTACGCCGAGCGGGAGTCGGTGGTGCTCACCGTCCGCTGGCCCTCGGTGCCCGGCTACCGGGTGGCCCCACCCGTGCGGCGCTGACGGCGGGCGCCCCCATGACCGGGCGTCCCAGCATTCGGTATTACCTACTAAACCTATAGGGTTTACCTTCTATGGTGAGGGGCATGCGCCGCTTCGCACCCGTGAGGACGACCCGCCGATGACCCGCACCGACCCGTCCGACCTGCTCGCTGTCGCCGCCGGCTGGGCCGACCCCGCCGGCTGGCCGGTCCGGCTCCGCTTCGATCCGGCCGAGCGGTGGTACGCGCGCCTGGCCGTCGACCACGACCACGAGGTGTGGGCGCTGAGCTGGCTGCCCGGGCAGGGCACCGACCTGCACGACCACGGCGGCTCCGCCGGAGCCTTCCTGGTCGTCGCCGGCACCCTCACCGAGGAGACGGTCAGCGGCGCTCGGCTGCGCCCGCACCGGCTCGCTGCCGGCGCCGGCCGGCGCTTCGGGGCCCGCCACGTGCACGCCGTCACCAACCGCGGCGACCGGCCGGCGGTCAGCGTGCACGTCTACCGGCCCGCGCTCCGCCGGATGACCCACTATCGCCTCGTCGCCGGACGGCTCCGGGTCGCCGACGTGGCCAAGGCCGGGACTGCCTGGTGAGCCGACCCGCCTCCCGACCGCCGACATCCATCTGAACGAAGGACATGACGATGCCGCAGACCCCGACCCGCACCGAGAGCTGTCCGGTCCCGCCGCCCGGCTCGCGGGGTGTCGACGAGATCCTCGCCGCCGCCCGCGCCCGGCTGCGCCGCCTCGATCCCGAGCAGGCCCACCTCGCCTGCCGCGGCGGGGCGCTGCTGGTGGACATCCGCCCGGCCGGTCAGCGCGCCGCGCACGGCACCGTTCCGGGCGCCCTGGCCGTGGAACGCAACGTCCTCGAGTGGCGGTTCGACCCGCGCTGCCCGGCCCGGCTGCCCCAGGCCGTCGACTACGACCTGCCGGTGGTGATCCTCTGCCAGGAGGGCTACACCTCCTCGCTGGCCGCCGCCGCGCTCCAGGACCTCGGCCTGCACCGGGCCACCGACGTGGTCGGCGGGTTCGCCGCCTGGCGCATCGCCGGGCTGCCCACCCTCGGCCCCACCCCGCCGCACCGCCCCTCGTCCGCCGCGCCCCCGGTAACCGCCGGCCGGGTGCCCCGCTGATCGCCCCGCCGCACCGGCGTGCCGGGTGCGACCGCCCGCCCAGGAGGCTCCATGTCCGTCGTCGCCACCTCCCCGCGCCCGCACCGGCCCGGCCGGATCCGGCCGCCCAGGCCCCGCACTGCGCCGACCCTGACCATCACCCTCGACCTGGGCACCGCCGCGCCGACGCCCGGCCTGGCCCGGTTGATCGACCTGCTCGACGAACTCGCCGCATCCGGCGCGGGGGTGCTGCGGCCCGCGGAACATGAGGCCGCTCAGGCCGCGACCGACCTGCGCCCGGCCGCGCGGGTCGCGCCGGCCGAGGAGCCTGACGTGGTACGCATCCTGGCCGGCAGCCGGGTGGTCCGCCGGGGCGACGAGGTGGTCCCGCTGACCCGGATCGAGTACGACCTGCTGGTCTTCCTCGCCGAACGTCCCCGGCGGGTGTTCACCCGGCTGCAGCTGCTCGCCCACGTCTGGGGGTACGAACACGCCGGGGCCCGCACCGTGGATGTCCACGTGCGCCGGTTGCGGGCCAAGCTCGGCGCCGGCGCACCGTTGGTGACCACCGTCCGTGGCGTCGGCTACCGGCTCGCCGACAACGCGCGGATCGTGCTCGATCGCGCGCACTGAGCGGACGGCGGGTCGTCGCGCGGCGTACCCGGCCCGGGTGCGCCGCGCTCACGTTGGCGGCAGCCGACGCGCGCCACCGCCTACTGTGAACCGGGCGGGGACCCCCCGTAACGGGTCATCTCGCCGCTCTGCTGTAATCATCTGGCCTCGTACGCAGAGCGAGCATTCGGCTCCGATGTGTTGGCCAATTGTCACGTTCACGCAACGCGGCCGCCTCTTGACCCTAGCACAGGCGCCGGGAAGCATCGATGAAGCGGCGCCCCGGGCCGTGGGGAACACCCGGACCAGCCAAGGAGGAGCATGTCGGTCAGCCCCGCCTCGCCGCGCGCCGGATGGCATACGTCCCAACCCGCGGTTCCCGGTCGGCCCCCCGGTGGCCAGCGTCGCCCCGCCAGCACCGTCACACCCGTGCTCACCGTGACCCTCGACATCCCGCTGGTCGGGGAGGAGTCACTGAGCCCGGCCGCCCGGCGGCTGCTGGAGGCCGCCCACGAGCTGCTGGAACGCGGCGACGCCGTGATCTCAGGGGGGAGCGTTCCGGCGGAGCGGCGGCCCGACCCGGTGCCGGCCGGGCGATCCCCGGCCCGGCCGCTCGCGCCGGCCATCCCGACCCTGCACATCCTGGCCGCGTCCCGGTCCGTGCTGCGCGACGGTGAGCCGCTGCCGCTCACCCGGCTGGAGTTCGACCTGTTGCTGCACCTGGTCGCCCATCCCCGTCGGGTGTTCACCCGGCTGCAACTGCTCAACGCCGTCTGGGGCTACGAGCACGCCGGTGTCCGCACGGTCGACGTGCACGTGCGCCGGCTGCGCGGCAAGGTCGGGGTGGACGTCCCGCTGGTCACCACCGTCTACGGTGTCGGCTACCGGCTCGCCGACGACGCCTGCGTCACCATCGACCGCACCGGTTAACCCGGTACCGGCCCGCCGGCGCCCGTCCCGGAGGAGCCCGGATCACCCGACCGATCGGCGTGGCCGCCGGCCCGGCGGCCGGGCACGATGGTCGGGTGCGCGTCCGTCCGATCACGCCCCAACGACTCGTCACCGAGTTGGCCGACCGGCTCGCCGGCACCGCCGTACCCGGCCGACTGCGGGTGGCCGTCGACGGCCCGCCGGCCGCCGACCCGGACGCGCTCGCCGCCGCCCTGGTCGACCCGCTGCGCGCCTCGGGGCGTCCGGTGCTGCACGTACGCGCCGCCGGCTTCCTCCGGCCCGCCTCGGTCCGCCTCGAGCACGGCCGGACCAACCCGGACGCGTACTACGAGGGCTGGCTCGACGAGCCCGGGCTGCGCCGGGAGGTGCTCGACCCGGCCGGGCCCGACGGCTCGGGGCGGCTGCTGCCGTCGCTCTGGGACGCCGCCACCGACCGGGCCAGCCGGGCGGCGTACGTCGAGCTGCCGTCCGGCGGGGTGGTGCTGGTCAGCGGGTCGCTGCTGCTCGGCGGCGGGCTGCCGTTCGACGTCACCGTGCACGTGGAGCTCTCCCCGGCCGCGCTGGACCGGCGGACCGACCCCGGGCTGCGTTGGACCCTGCCCGCCTTCGCCCGGTACGCCGACGAGGTGGCCCCCGCCTCCTTCGCCGACGTGGTGGTCCGCGCCGACGACCCGCGGCACCCGGCGCTGGTCGAGGCCGCCTGACCCCGATCCGGACACCGTCCGCTTCCCGGCTTCGTCGTGGGCGAACGGCTTGCCGCCGGACACCCCGGCACGGACCTGGCGGCGCAACTGTGCACGAACGCGATGGAAGAACCCCGAAATCCCCGGTTTGATCCTCGGCGGCGCCGGGTAATCGCCCGGCTCACAGCGCACGGGTGAGCGCGCCCGTGCATTCATCGGAATCCGGTCCGGGGCGGAACCGCCCCGGACCGCTATCAGGCCCCAGGAAAGGCAGGCAGCGATGCTCGTCCGAGACACGACAGCCACGGGCCGCTCCCAGGCGGAGGTCGACCAGATCCGGCAGTCCCTGCGGTCGCGGTACGACGAGCTGACCGCGGAGTACGAGCAGGCGGTGCTGCAGAGCCAGGTGCTCCGGCTGGTCGAGATCGGTGACACCGCCGGCGACGACCAGGCCGACAGCGGCACCAAGACCGCCGAGCGGGACACCGCCCAGTCCCTGCTGCGCAGCATCCTGGACCGACGCGCTCAGTTCGAGCACGCGCTCACCCGACTGGACGAGGGCACGTACGGCTTCTGCGAGGGCTGCTCCGCGCCGATTCCGGTGGAACGGCTGGAGATCTTCCCGTCCGCCACGTCCTGTGTGACCTGCAAGCAGAACCGGGAGCGGCGGGCGGCCTGAGCGGCGGCCCGGGTTGCCGGTCGGTCCCGTACCCGGTGGACTCGCCGTATGGGTGAGATGAAGGTGGGCACCGCGTCGTGGACCGACCGGACGCTGCTCGACTCCGGCTGGTACCCCCAGACCGCGGACACCCCGGAGAAGCGGCTGGCGTACTACGCCCGGCAGTTCCCGCTGGTCGAGGTGGACGCCACCTACTACTCGCCGCCCGCCGAGCGGACGGCGCGGCTCTGGGCGGAGCGCACCCCGCCCGGCTTCACCTTCAACGTCAAGGCGTTCAGCCTGCTGACCGGCCACCCGACCCGGCTCGCGTCGCTCTACAAGGACCTGCGACCGGACACCGAGAAGAAGAACCTCTACCCGGACGACCTGCCGCCGCAGGCGTACGAGGAGGTCTGGACCCGGTTCCTGTCCGCCCTCGACCCGCTGGTCGAGGCGGGCAAGCTGGGCGCGATCCTGTTCCAGTTCCCGCCCTGGTTCACCCTCAAGCGGGACAACAAGCAGTACCTGCTCGAGGTGGCGAGGCGGTGCGCCCCACTGCGCCCGGTCTTCGAGTTCCGGCACGCCTCCTGGTTCGCCGGCGACAACGCCGAGGAGACGCTCGGCTTTCTCCGTACGCACCGGCTGCCGTTCGTCTGCGTCGACATGCCGCAGGGCCACAGGTCGTCGGTGCCCCCGGTGCTGGCGGCCACCGCGGACCTCGCGGTGGTCCGCTTCCACGGCCACAGCGACAAGTGGACCAGCAAGGACATCCACGAGAAGTTCGGCTACGACTACTCCGAACGGGAGCTGCGGGACTGGGCGCCCCGGCTGCGCGAGCTGGCCGGCGAGGCCGAGCAGACCCACGTGCTGATGAACAACTGCTACCGCGACTACGCCCAGCGCAACGGCCAGCGGTTGCAGGCCCTGCTCGGCGAAGACTGACGGCGTAATCACCCGATCGGGGTGAGGCCGGCTCACCCGGTTCACGACCAGCCTGGACGGTGTGTGCGGTCCGTCGACCGACGCGACCGCGAGGCCGACAGGAGGTGGGCCATGACGGTGCGGGTCGTAGCGGATCGACGCCGCGGCGGGGTGCTGCACGTGGTCGGGAGGTCCGACCCGCCCCGGCGGGGTGCACGGCCCGGTCGGTTCAGCCCGACCCGGCTGTGGCGGGGGCCCAGTGGCCCGCCGCGACGTACCGACGACCGACGCTGGGAAACCGACGCACGGGGGTGGGCAGATGGCTGAGCAGATGATTTCCGCGTTCGAGTCCTCGCTGGACAAGACGAACGTGATCCTCAAGGAGATCGAGCAGGCGTACGGCTGGCCGAAGGAGCACCGGAACCAGTCCTACGCGGCGCTGCGCACGGTGCTGCACCTGCTGCGGGACCGGATGCCGGTGCAGGAGAGCGCCGAGTTCGCCCAGCAGTTGCCGGTGCTGCTGCGCGGCATCTACTTCGAGGGCTGGCAGCCGGAGAACGTGCCGATCAAGTTGAACCGCGACGACTTCCTCTACGAGGTCCGCCAGGGTTTCCCGTACGACGTGGAGGGCGGGCCGCAGCGGGTGGTGCAGGTCGTGCTCGACACCTTGCGCCGGCACGTCAACCAGGGCGAGTGGCAGGACGTGAAGTCGTCCATGCCGCAGGACATCAGCCGGATGATTCCGTGACCGACGCCGTTCCGGCCCGCTCCGCCTGACCGGTGGGGCGGGCCGTCGGCGTGCGCTCGACGGACCGTTCACCAGGAGTTCAGGCGGAAGACCTCGAAGGCGGCGCCGTACCGGACGCCCAGGCGGGTGCCGGCCGGCCGGGCCAGCCCTTCGAGGAACTCCTCCGCGTCGAAGCCGCCGTCGCCGAGACCGCTCAGGTACGCCCCGTGCGCCCGCAGCGATGCCACGCCCCGGTCGAAGGTGGCCGTCACGTCCACCCCGTGCCGGGCCCGCGGCGAGGCGGCCGCCCACACCTCGCGTACCCCGTTCCACGGCTCGACGCCGTCCACCAGCTGCTCCGGGAAGATCCACCGGTTGCCGGCGTCGCGGACCGCGTCCAGCACCGCCCGGCCGCAGGCGATGTGGTCGGCCTGGTTGAGCGCGTACGCCCCGTCCCAGGTGTCCCGGAAGTTGTTGGTGATGACGATGTCGGGGCGGTGCCGGCGGACCACTGCGGCGACCTCCCGGCGCAGCGCGACGCCGTACTCCAGCAGCCCGTCGGGGAGGCCGAGGAAGTCCACCTCGCGCACCCCGACCACCGCCGCCGAGGCGCGCTGCTCCTCCTCCCGCAGCACCCGGCTGCGCTCCGGCGGCATCCCGTCGATGCCCGCCTCGCCGCTGGTGAGCAGGCAGTAGGCGACCTCCCGGCCCTGCCCGGTCCAGCGGGCCACCGCGGCGGCCGCGCCGAACTCCAGGTCGTCCGGGTGGGCCACCACGGCGAGCGCCCGCTGCCAGTCCTCGGCCAGCGGCGTCAATGGTTCCGGCTGCCCCACGGCCACCTCCCTCCCGCGACCCGTCCCCGCCATCCTGGCACCGAACGGCGGTGCCCACCGACCCGTGGCCGGGTGACGTGCTGACGGGCGGCCGGGCCGGGCGAAGTGTCCGTCTCGCCGGGCTCCGGCGTCTACGGTGTGTTAGAGAAGATCGCGCGTGGGGTACCACCCGCTGCACGAGGAACCCCGCGGACGACGGGGCCGCACACCCGAGGGAGCACCATGGCACTCAACGACGACGACATGCAGACCACGGGCGGCGGCGGGCTCGAGGGTCCGGCCGACGGTGGCGCGACCCCGGGCCATCAGGACGGGGGCGCGGACGGCGGCGCGGACCGCGGCGCGGAGCGCGGGGCCGACCGCGGTGCCGACCGGGGCGCCGAGGGTCCGGCCGACGGTGGCGCCACCCCGGGCAAGCAGGACGGTGGCGCGGACGGTGGTGCCGAGGGTCCGGCCGACGGTGGCGCGACCCCGGGTCAGCGTGACGGTGGCGCCGACGGCAGCGCCGGCTGACCACGCCATGACGCGTATCGACCCGCCGGGCGGCGACTGCCGCCCGGCGGTTGCGTCTGACGCGACCGCGGCCCTGGCCCGCTGCGTGGCCGTGGACCCGGCCAAGTTCGCCGCCGACCACTGGGGGCGCAGTCCGCTGCTGTCCCGGGCGGCCGAGCTACCCAACCGGGACGGCTTCACCGAGCTGTTCAGCCCCGCCGACGCCGACGAACTGCTCAGCCGCCGCGGCCTGCGTACTCCGTTCCTGCGGGTGGCCAAGGGCGGCGAGCTGGTGCCGGCGGCGAGCTACACCGGTGGCGGCGGCGCCGGCGCCGAGATAGACGACCAGGTCCTCGACGAGAAGGTCCTCCGGCTGTACGCCGACGGTGCGACCCTGGTCCTCCAGGGTCTGCACCGGATCTGGCCGGCGCTGGTCGACCTCGCCCGTGACCTGGGCGCCGCCCTCGCCCAGCCGGTGCAGGTCAACGCCTACCTGACCCCGGCCGGGAGCCAGGGTTTCGCCACCCACTACGACACGCACGACGTCTTCGTGCTCCAGGTCGACGGCCGCAAGCACTGGCGGATCCACCCGCCCGTGCTGCCCGACCCGCTGGAGAAGCAGCCCTGGGGCGGGCGGGCCGACGAGGTCTCCGCCACCGCCGAGGGCCGGCCCGCGCTGGACGTGGTGCTCGCCCCGGGCGATGCGCTCTACCTGCCCCGCGGCTGGCTGCACAGCGCCCGGGCACAGGAGTCCAGCTCGCTGCACCTGACCGTGGGCATCCGGGCGTTGACCCGGTACGCCCTGGTCGAGGAGCTGCTGACCCTCGCCGCCGAGGACCCCCGGCTGCGCGCCGGGCTGCCCTTCGGCGTCGACGTGGCCGACCCCGACGCCGTCGAGCCGGAGCTGACCGAGACGGTGGAGGCGCTGCGCGACTGGCTGCTGCGGGCCGACCCGAGCGCGGTGGCCGCCCGGTTGCGGGACCGGGCCTGGCCGGCCGGCCGGCCGGCACCCATCCGCCCCCTGGCCCAGGCCGCCGCGCTGGCCGCGCTGAACGCGGACAGCCGGGTCGCCGTGCGGGAGGGCCTGCGCTGGCAGCTCACCACGACCGGCGACGACGGCAGTGTGGTGCTGCGCCTGTTCGACCGCACCATCACCCTGCCCGGCACCTGCGAGCCGGCGCTGCGCACCGTGCTCACCGGCGAGGTGACCCGGGTCGGCGACCTGCCCGGCCTCGACGACGACGCCGACCGACTGGTCCTGGCCCGCCGCCTCCTGAAGGAAGCCGTCCTCACCCCCGCCTGAACCGGGCCGGGGGTCAGCGGGGGAGGGCCAGGAGGAGGACGGTGGCCGCCAGGCCGGCGGCGACCACCAGGGCGATCGGGCGGGGGGACAGCGCGGCGTGCCTGCGGTCGGCCAGCAGTCGCGCCGCGGCCAGCCCGACCAGCGGGCCGAGCAGCGTCACCACCAGCGCCAACACCGGCATCCCGACCGCCAGGTCCCCGCCGGAACCGGCGCCCAGCGCCCGCGCGCCCGCCCCCAGGGCGTAGGCCACGACCGACCCGCCGACACCGCAGCAGACCAGCAGCGGGTTCGCCGAGCCGGGCAGCTCGCCCGGCTGGCGGGTGCGGTCCAGCAGTTGCCGTACCCCGTGCAGCAGGGGCACCGGGTCACCGGAGGCGTCCCGAGCCGGCCCGGGCGGATCACCCAGCCGCCGCGCGCTGGGGCCCACCCGGGCCCGGAGCTCCCCCCACAGGTGGGTGGCCTCGGCGTCCACCCGCTCCACCAGCTCCCGCGCCTCGGCCACCTCCGCCTCGGCCCGTCGGACCTGCTCGGCGGCCTCGGCCACCGCCCTGTCGGCGGCGGCGCACTGCTGGGCGTACCAGGTGTGCGCCTCGGCGCGCTGGGCGGCCACCCGGGCGGTCAGCTCGGCGAGCCGACGGATCTGGGCGGCGTACGTCTCACTGGCGACCGGTTCGTTCATCGCGACGGACCATAAGGGATGATCACCTGTCCGGTACGGTGGGCCGCCCGGTCGAAATAGAGGCCCCGCCACGGCCGCGGGTACCAGTCGGGCCCGCCGGTGCCCGGGTACAGCGAGGAGCCCAGCTCCGCGCCCTGCACGTCGAGCGCCACCCAGGCCCCGATCTGGTCGGTACGCGCCGCCGGACCGCCCAGGTCGGCCCGCATCCGGGCCACCCCCCGCCACCAGGCCAGCACGTGCGTACGCCGTTCCGGCCCGTCGTGCAGGATCCGGCGCAGCTGCTCCAGCCCGGTCCGCCGGCCCGCCTTCCCGGCGAGCTGCCCGGCCGCCGCGTCGACCGCGTACAGCAGCAGGTAGTGCGGGCTGTTCGGGGTGCCCGGGGCGCCGAGCGCGTCGCCCACCTCGGCCATCAGCTCAGGCACGGTCTCCTCGTCGTACCAGGCGGCGTCGTCGGCCAGGTCCTCGTAGAGGGCGCGGGCGGCCGGGTCGGCGTCCGGGTCGAGGCAGGCGATGGAGAATCGGGCGGTCCCGGGGCGGTGCTGTCGGGCCAGCGACCGGGCGGCGGCGTCGAGCACCGCGCACGCCTCGTCGACCCGGGTGCCGAGCACTGCCAGGTTCCGTCCGGGGGCCCGGGGCAGCCGCAGCGCCGCCGACCGGGCCTGCACGTCGATGATCTCCCCGAGCAGGGCCACCGGGCTGCGCGGCACGCCCTGCTCGGGGGCGGTCAGCGCGCGAAGGTCCGGCGCGTCGGCCAGCTTCGGGATCGCGTCGCCGTCGAAGAGCCGGGCCGGGGAGGCGTCCTGCGGGCGTATCCGCCACAACCGGTGTTGCAGCTCGCTCCACGTCTCCCAGTCGCTGGCCGAGGGGATCCGCGCCACCTGGTTCCCCTCGGCCAGTCCCGACTCGGCGTTGACCACCGCGTGGTGCCGGGGCAGCGACTGCGCCGCGTCGTTGCGTTCGGCCAGGATGCGCAGCGCCTTCGGCAGCGCGATGCGCAGGGTGAACTGGGCGACCAGCGCCGGCCGCCCCCACAGCGCCTCGATGCCGCGGACGTCCTGCGAGGCGAGCACCAGGTGGATGCCCTGCGAGCGGCCCCGCCGGGCCAGGTCCTCCAGCAGGTCGGCGGCCTCCCGGGCGACCACGTCCCGGCCCGCGAGCAGCGCCTGGAACTCGTCCACCACGGCCACGATCCGCGGCCAGTGCCCGGTGGGGTCCACCGCGCGCAGCTCGGCGAGCTTGGTGACCTCGTGCTTCTTGGCCGCGTCCGCGCGGCGGCGCAGCTCCTCGGCGAGGAAGCGCAGCAACGCCAGCCCGAACTCCCGGTCGGTGTTGACGTTGATCCCGACCAGCCGCATGTGCGGCAGCCAGCTCGGGTCCCGCCGGCCCTGGGCGAACCGGGCGAAGGACACCCCCTCCTTGAAGTCCAGCAGATAGAACTCCAGCTCGGCGGGGGAGTAGCGGGCGGCGAGCGCGCCGATCCAGGCGAAGATCAGGTTGGTCTTGCCGGTGCCGGACGGACCGCCGATCAGCGCGTGCGGCGGATAGTCGCCGAGGGTCAGCAGCACCGGTCGCCCGTGCCGGCCCTCGCCGATCGGCGCGGTCAGCCCGTGCGCCGAGTCCTCCTGCCAGTAGTCCTCCGGCGGTGGGAGCAGGTCGGTGAAGGGCGCCGGTGGGGGACCGGCGCTGACCCGGGAGGCCACCTCCCGGCAGGTCTCGGTGACCAGCCCGGCCGGGGGCGGCTCGTCGAGCACGACCGGCAGCCCGGCGATCCGGGCGTCGTCCGGCTCCACCACGATCCGGGTCACCGTCGGGTCGTCGGGCAGCTCGATGCCGCGCACCACCAGGTGCACGCCGCAGGCCGCCCCGGTTCGCACCACCCGGTCCAGCTGGCTGCGCTCGTGCCGGGACAGCTCGTCGCCGCCGAGCAGCACCGCCACCCGCCACGGCTCCGGCCGGCGGCCGGTGGCCGCGGCCAGCTCGCGCAGCGACGCGTACTCGCCGGCCAGCACGGTCTCGTTGATCCGGCGGATCTGCTCCACCAGATCGTCCAGCAAGCGGCCCAGTCCGCCGGGGCCGACGAAGGTGAGCAGTCCGGCGGTGCCGAGCGGGGCGAACCCGGCCAGGCCGCCGCCCAGGTGCTCCGGGTCGTACCCGAACAGCCGGACCGCGCCCGGGTCGGCACGCCCCACCGAGCGCAGCAGCAGGGCCGGCACCACCGCGGCGATGCCCTCCCGGTCGCCGCCGGAGAGGTGCCCGTGGCCGGCGTCCAGCAGCGGCACCAGCGCCGGCACCGGCTCGGCGCCGGGAATGCGTACCGTACCGACCCGGACCGCGCCGGGCGCCTCGGCCCGGCCGACGGGCGTGACCCGCCACCGGTCCCAGGGCGCGGACGCCGCGCCGGGCGCCTCCCGGCGGGCCACCTCGGCGGCCCGCCCGGCCAGCTCAGCGATTCGGGCGGTGTGCCGGGCGTCGATCTCGGCGAGCCGTCGGTCGCGGGCGGCGCCCACCCGATCCGGTACGGCCGCCGCGGCCCGCCGCACCCGGGCCAGCCGGTCCCGGCCGGCGGCCAGGTCGGCGTCGGCGGCGGCCAGGCTGTTCCGGGTCGCGCCGAGGGCCTCGGAGAGCATCCCCCGGACCCGCGACACCAGTTGGGCGCGGACGTCAGCCATGCGCACCCCGCGACGGCTCCCGGTCGTCGGCGTCCTTCGGCAGGTCTCGGCCGAGCCGGTCCAGCAGCACCCCGGTGAGCACCCCGGCGGTGACCGCCGGGTCGGCCGCGTGCGGTTGCTCCTGGTCGGCGGCGCGGCGCGGCGGGGGCATCCGACAGACCCGGGTGAGCAGGGTGTCCAGCACGGCCGGGGGCAGCCCGGGCAGCAGGTCGCGGACCCGCCCGTCCAGCTCCCGGCGTAGCCTGCCCAGGTCGTCGGCGCGCGGCGGGCGCCCGAGCAGCTCCCCGGCGAGGTCGCGCAGCAGCGGCGGGGCGACCGCGGCCAGCCCCAGCCCGACGTCGGCGTGCGCGCGGCGCAGCTCACGGTGCAGCCGGTCCCGGTCGCCCGAGCGGACTCCGGTCACCACCCGGCGCAGCAGCTCCCGGGCGTCGCCGACCCGCTCGTCCGGCTCGTCCGATGTGCCCTCCCGGCCGCCGGTCAGCTCCGCCACCCGCACCGACCACCAGCGCCGCATGGTCGGGGAGGCGCCCTGCTCGGGTACGGCGACCGGGGCGGGCGCCGCCACCTCGCGCGGCGCGTCGTGCCGCGGCCACCGCTGTTCGGCCGGCGGGGCGGGCGCTCCGTCGGCGGTCAACCCGATCGCGGTCAGGTACGCGGACAGCTGCTCCTGAGCCACCCGCAGCGCGTACCCGGCGGTCTCGGCGTGTTCGGTCGCCGCGGACAGCTCCGGCACCCCCATCGGGTCCGCCGACTCCTGTCGCACCCAGCGCAGCCGCTCGGCGGCCTGGCCGAACTTCTCCAGGGCCACGGCGAGCTGGGCGAGCGGCAGCTCCTCGGTCACGGCACGCACCTGCGCGCCGATGTCCTCGACGATGGACACGGCCGGACCTAGAGGGTGGACACGTAGAGCTGCGCCTGCTCGACCGCGACCAGGGTGGCGGCGAGGCACTCCTCCAGCTCCTGGCTGGCCTGGGTCAGCGATGCCTGGGCCGCCTCGACCGTCTCGTGCCCGCTGCCCTCCAGCGCCCCGGCCAGGGTCTGCTGCGCCTCGGCCAGCTTCTCGCCGGCCGCCTGCACGGCTGTCTGCCCGTCACCTATCTGCTGCAGGGCGACATCGATGGCAGCCTTCAGCTCGGCGACGCTCGCCACGCGGACCTCCTGGGGGCAAGGGAGATCTCCATTACAACCCATCCCGTCGGGTGGGAGAACATCCACCCTCGCGGTGTTCCTGCCCTGCTGTCCGATTGCCACCCTGACGTGCGCGAAGACCTCCGGCGCCGGGGTGGGCCGGTCCCGCCGGCGGGCAACCCGGTCCCGTGCACGGGTCACCCGGTGACGCCCGCCCGGTCGGGCGGCGCCGCTCAGCCGTCCCGGGGCAGCCAGCGCGGGCCGTGCACCTCGGCGCCCAGCGCGCCCACCCGGGCCCGCAGCTCCCGGTCGGCGGTGACGACGATCCGGCGACGGTCCGGCGCCGCCGCGACCAGCTCGACCATGGTGTCGTCGCCGGAGCCGGGCGCGGCGACCACCCCGACCCCCGGCACCGCCGGCACGTTCCGTGCCGCCCCCTCCACCACCAGCACCACCTCCACCGGCGGCGGCAGTTCCGGCGGTACGCCCTGGTCGGCCAGCGGCAGCAGCGCGTCGCGAAGCCGGGCCGCCGCGCCGGCCCGGTCCCGCCACCAGCCGTCCGGCCGCGAGCCCACCACGTTCGCGCCGTCGACGATCAGCAGTGGCCGGGTGTCCATGCCCCCAGCCTGCCACCGAGCCGGCTGCCGCCCGACTCTCGACCCGCTCGCGTTTGTCCCGCCGGCCGCCGGGTAGCCACCGCCGACCGTGCCGCGCCATGTCGCCTCGGCGACCGTGCCCGCCCGAGCAGCGGAGGACAGAGATGATGGGACCCGGTGACTTCGGCTCCGACCCGTGGGACGAGTTCCTGGCCCGGTACTTCGGCCGGGGCGAGGGGGGACGCCGGCCGGCGCATCGGGTCGACATCACCCGTCTGATGACCGCCGACGCGCGGGAGATGCTGGCCGACGCGGCGCGCCGGGCGGCCCAGAAGCACAGCAACGACCTGGACACCGACCACCTGCTCTGGGCGGCGCTGCAACGCGAGCCGCTGCGCGACCTGGTACGCCGTGCCGGCGCCGACCCGGACGCTCTGGTCAACGCCCTCGGCGGGCGCGGCGAGGGAGCGCCCGGGGGCGAGGTGCCGCCGAACCTGTCGCTGACCCCGGCGGCCAAGCGGGCGCTGCTCGACGCCCACCAGTTGTCCCGGGCAATGGGCGCCAACTACATCGGCCCCGAGCACATCCTGATGGCCCTGCCGTTGAACCCGGAGTCGCCGGCCGGCCGGATGCTCGCCGCCGGCCGGATCCAGCCGGAGTCGCTGCAGGCGGCCAGCGCGGAACGTGGCGGTACCCCGCGGCCCGATCGCGGCACCCCCACCCTCGATCAGTACGGCCAGGACCTCACCGAGCTGGCCCGCAACGACCAGATCGACCCGGTGATCGGGCGGGCGGACGAGATCGAGCAGGCGGTGGAGATCCTCTCCCGCCGGACCAAGAACAACCCGGTGCTCATCGGTGAGGCGGGCGTCGGCAAGACCGCGATCGTGGAGGGGCTGGCGGAGCGGATCTGCGACGGGGACGTGCCGCAGACCCTGATCGGCAAGCGGGTGATCCAGCTCGACCTCGCCGGCCTGGTCGCCGGCACCCGCTACCGCGGCGACTTCGAGGAACGGCTGAAGAAGGTGATCGACGAGATCCGGGCGCACCGCGAGGAGCTGATCATCTTCCTGGACGAGATCCACACCCTCGTCGGCGCGGGCGGCGCCGGCAGCGAGGGCGGCATGGACGCGTCCAACATGCTCAAGCCCGCGCTGGCCCGCGGCGAGTTGCGGGTGATCGGCGCGACCACGCTGGACGAGTACCGGCGCACCATCGAGAAGGACGCCGCGCTGGCCCGCCGGTTCCAGCCGGTCTTCGTGCCGGAGCCCAACGTCGAGAACACCGTCGCCATCCTGCGCGGCCTGCGGGACCGCTACGAGGCGCACCACCAGGTGCGGTTCACCGACGAGGCCCTCGTCGCCGCCGCCGAGCTGGCCGACCGGTACATCACCGACCGGTACCTGCCGGACAAGGCGATCGACCTGATCGACCAGGCCGGCGCCCGAGTCCGGCTGCGTACCCGGACACCCGCCGAGGACGTGCGGGAGCTGGAGCGGCAGCTCGACGAGGTACGCCGCAACAAGGATCAGGCGGTCGCCGACGAGCAGTACGAGCGCGCCTCCGAGCTGCGCGACCGGGTGTCCGAACTGGAGGACCAGGTCGGCCGCGCGAAGGGGGAGGGCGAGCCGGCGAACGTGCCGACGGTCGGGCCGACGGAGATCGCCGAGGTGGTCTCCCGGGCCACCGGCATCCCGGTCAACCAGCTCACCGAGGAGGAGCGGGACCGGCTGCTGCGCCTGGAGGGGCAGCTGCACGAGAAGGTCATCGGCCAGGACGACGCGGTCACCGTGGTCGCCGAGGCGGTCCGCCGCTCGCGTACCGGCCTGGCCGATCCGAACCGGCCGATGGGCAGCTTCCTCTTCCTCGGCCCCACCGGGGTCGGCAAGACCGAGCTGGCCCGGGCCCTGGCCGAGGCGCTCTTCGGCGAGGCGGACCGGATGGTCCGGGTGGACATGAGCGAGTTCCAGGAGCGGCACACGGTCAGCCGGCTGGTCGGCGCCCCTCCCGGGTACGTCGGCTACGAGGAGGCCGGCCAGCTCACCGAGGCGGTCCGCCGCCGCCCGTACGCGGTGGTGCTGCTCGACGAGATCGAGAAGGCGCACCCGGACGTGTTCAACATCCTGCTCCAGGTGCTCGACGACGGCCGGCTCACCGACAGCCAGGGCCGGACCGTGAACTTCAAGAACACCGTGCTGATCATGACGAGCAACCTGGGCTCGGAGCTGATCACCGGCACTCAGCGCACCGTCGGCTTCGCCACCGGGGAGCCCGGCCAGCAGGAGGCCACCGAGCTGCGGGAGCGGCTGATGCGCCGGCTCCAGGAGAACTTCCGGCCGGAGTTCCTCAACCGCATCGACGAGATCATCATCTTCCAGCGCCTCGAGGCCCAGCAGCTGCGCCAGATCACCGAGTTGCTGCTGGAGGAGACCCGCCGCCGGCTGCACGCCCAGGACATCCAGGTCGACTTCACCACCGCCGGCGTCGACTGGCTCGCCGAGCACGGCTACCAGCCCGAGTTCGGCGCCCGACCGCTGCGCCGGGTGATCCAGCGGGAGGTCGACAACCGGCTCTCCCGGATGCTGCTGGAGGACCGGGTCTCACCCGGACAGCGGGTCACCGTCGACGCGCAGGACGGGCAGCTCTCCTTCGAGGTGGCCGCCGGCGAGCGCGGCTACCAGGCCGCGGCGACGTCCCATCCACGATGAGCGGCGAGGTTCCATCCCGACTGACCGGAGGGCGGACATGACCGAACCCGAGGAGACCCGGGAGGACGCCGAGCGCAGCGAACCCATCGTCACGCCCCCGACGGCCAACCCGTCCCGGGTCAAGGTGCCGCCGGAGGGCATCAAGCAGCAGACCGACAAGGGCGGCGGCGCCCCGACGCCGTCCGGGCCGCCGCCGGGAGAGGAGGCGTGATGGTACGCGAGGCGCGACTCGACCCCGAGGTCGAGGTTATCTGGGACGACTTCCACGCCGAGGTGAACGTCCCGTCCGAGAAGCTGCGCCAGTGGCTGCTCACCCGCGGGTCAGGGGAGGAGGCGTTCGGGCCGAACCCGGACCTGGACCTGCCCGAGCCGGGCCGGCAGATCCTCGCTGTGCTGACCAAGCGCAAGGTGGACCTCACCCCGGAGGACATCGAGGTGATGCAGGACGCCATCGACCGGATCCGGGAGCTGTCGGCGGCGAAGCCGAGCCGGGGCAACGCCGACGACGAGTGGCGGCACTCGCTGCTCGACCTCGGGCACGACGTGTTGATCGAACGTTGATCCAGCGATGCGACGGCACCCGGGACGCGTCCCGGGTGCCGTCCGGTCGGTCATTCGGGTTCCATGCTGGGCAGTTGCAGGCCGGCGGCGTCCGCGGTGGCCGCCCGGTCGGCGCGGGCGCGCTCCTCCCGGCTGAGCAGGTTGGCGTATTCGGTGATGTCCGCCGGCTCCGGCACCTCGGGCATGCGGCGCAGGAAGGCCTCGACGTCCTCGGCGGCGGCGGTGCACATGGCGGCCGCCTGGCGCAGCAGCTCCCGCTGGTCAGCGGCAGGGTAAAGGTCAGTCATATCGCCCTGTTACCCGCGCTCAGGCGGTTCGCACCCCGCCGGCCACCGTTGGCTGCGCCCCGAAATCGGGATGCCGCAGCAGCCAGGCCAGGTAGTCCGGATGCGGCGCCAGCGCGTCGGTGTACGCGGCCACCGCCATCTCCAGTACCGCCTCGGCGACCCGGGCGGCCGGCGCGTCAGGGCGCCAGCCCAGCAGCAGCCGCCAGCGCAGCGGCGCCCCGGCCAGCCGGCGGGTCACCAGTCCGGCGGGTGGCCGGAAGGTGGCCTGGCAGAGCGCCACCCCCACGCCCGCGTCGACCAGATCCACGCAGGCGCGCACGTCCGCCTCGTACAGCTTGCGCGGGGTGAAGCCGGCGCGGGCGCAGGCGGCGGCGAAGCAGTCGCCGAAGCAGCCGTCCCCGGGAGCCGCCACCCACTGCTCGCGCCGCAGGTCCGCCAGGCACACCTCGTCCCGGCTCGCCATCGGGTGGGTCTGCGGCAACAGCACGAAGATCGGGTCGACGGCCACCTCCCGCCAGCTCAGCCCGAACCCCGGCGGCGGGCCGGCGTCCCCGCACACCCCGATGACGGCGAAGTCGAGTCGGCCACCGGCCACCAACTGGGCCAGTTCGTCCACCGACCAGGACGCGTACGTGGTGATCCTCACCTCCGGCTGTTCGGCGGCGAGCCGGTGCACCAGCCGGCCGAGGATCGGGCTGTTCACGCCGCCGAACCGGTAGCGGGTCAGCGGGTCCCCCGCCCCGGCAAGCCGGGCCGCCTCGTCCTGAAGGCCCTTCATCGCCGGCAGCAGCACCCGGGCCCGGTCCAGCACCAGCTCGCCCAGCGCGGTGGGGCGGGCTCCGCGGCGGTCCCGTTCGAACAGTGGACCGCCGAGGGCCCGCTCGATGCGCTGGAGCTGTGCGGTCAGCGCCGGCTGGGCCAGGCCGAGCGTCGAGGCGGCTCTGGTGACGCTTCCCGTCTCCGCGATCGCACAGATCACGCGCAGGTGCCGCAGCTCCAGATTCATACGGTGACGGTAGGACCACGAACGGCTATGCGGAAGGGGTCGGGGCTCAGTGCTTCCGGGGCCGTTCCAGATCGGAGAGGTGGGTACGCCGGCCGGTCACCACGTCGCGGACCTTGTCCAGCACGCCCACCACCGGCTCGACGAGCTTGTTCCACGGCGGGGTGGCCGGGGTGCCCGGGTGGGGCCGGGTCGGTGCCGCCTCCTCGGCGATCTCCCACCGGTTGCCCAGCCGGATCAGCTCGGCGTCGGTGGCCACCTGGCGCAGCGGTGCGACCAGCGCGGCGACCCGGCCGACGTGACGGCGTACCCGCTCGGCCACGTCCGCCAGCGCCGGGTCCTCCGGCCCGGACAGTCCCCTCAGGGCGGTGAGCAGCGCGACGTCCGCCGCGAGCTCCCGGTCCACCAGCTCGGTGCTGTCCGGCACGGCGGCCCGGGCGGCGGGGAAGAGATACTGTTCCTCGGCGGAGAGATGCCGGGACACCGCCGCGATCAGCACGTCGAGCAGCTCCCGGCGGCGTTCGTACGGCAACTCCGGGCCGGTGACCCGCTCGGCCAGGCCGAGCAGCGCCCGGTGCTCCCGGTCCACGATCTCGGCCAGGCTCCGGCCACCCGGCCGGTACGCGTCGTCGGCGGTGGGCGGCAGCGGCGGCAGGGGGACGGTCACGATGCCCTCCTCGACTGGTGGCCGGCGGGGCCCGGCGGCCCGGTGGGCGGTGCGGGGACGCCAGCGGCGGTACCCGGACGCGAGATCCGCGAAACCGCGCGGGGGACGGGGCGGGCCAGCCGCCGGGGCCGGCTGGTATGAAGAACCGATGACGAGCGACGCCGCCTCCGCCCGACCGGACCCCACCGACGAGGTCGTGGACCTCTGCCGCGACCTGCTGCGCATCGACACCACCAACACCGGGGACAACGACACCAGCGTCGGGGAGCGGCGCGCGGCGGAGTATGTCGCGGAGAAGCTCGCCGAGGTCGGGGTCGAGGCGGAGATCCACGAGTCCGCGCCGGGCCGGGCCAACCTGGTCGCCCGGATCCCCGGCACCGACCCGGGCCGGGACGCCCTGCTGGTGCACGGCCACCTCGACGTGGTGCCCGCGGATCCCGACGAGTGGTCGGTGCACCCGTTCTCCGGCGAGATCCGCGACGGCTACCTGTGGGGCCGCGGTGCGATCGACATGAAGGACTTCGACGCGATGGTGCTCGCCGTGGTCCGCGGCTGGCAGCGGGCCGGGGCACGCCCGTCGCGGGACATCGTGCTCGCCTTCACCGCCGACGAGGAGGCCGGCAGCGACTACGGGGCGCACTTTCTCGCCCAGCGGCACCGCGACCTCTTCGACGGCTGCACCGAGGCGATCGGCGAGGTCGGCGGCTTCTCGTACTCGGTCGACGAGCAGCAGCGGCTCTATCTGATCGAGACCGCCGAGAAGGGCATCGACTGGCTGCGCCTGCACGCCAAGGGTCGCCCCGGCCACGGCTCGATGGTGCACGACGACAACGCCGTCACCGCGCTCGCCGAGGCTGTCGCCCGGATCGGCCGCCACCGCTTCCCGGTGGTCGTCACCGACACCGTACGGGCGTTCCTGGAGGAGATCTCCGACGTCCTCGGCATCGAGATCGACCCGGAGGACCCGGAGACCGCGATCGCCAAGCTCGGCCCGATCGCCAACATCATCGGCGCGACCATCCGCAACACCGCCAACCCGACCCGGCTCGACGCCGGCTACAAGGACAACGTCATTCCCGGTCGGGCCACCGCCACCATCGACTGCCGCAGCCTGCCCGGTCAGTCGGAGCTGCTGGAGCGGCAGCTGCGCGAGCTGGTCGGCCCGGACATCGCCATCGAGTACATCCAGCGCCAGCCCGCCCTGGAGACCACCTTCGACGGCGACCTGGTCGACGCCATGTCCGCCGCGCTGCGGGCCGAGGACCCCGGCGCCCGCCCGGTGCCATACATGCTCTCCGGCGGCACCGACGCCAAGGCGTTCTCGCAGCTCGGCATCCGTTGCTTCGGCTTCGCACCGCTGCGGCTCCCCGCCGACCTCAATTTCTCCGGGCTGTTCCACGGCATCGACGAGCGGGTCCCGGTGGACGGACTACAGTTCGGCGTGCGGGTTCTCGACCGGTTTCTCCGCAACTGCTAACCGTGTCCGTCGCGTCACCGTCGGCGCGGATTTTCCCCCCATCGCGAAGGGACTGCCACACATGACCGACCAGCACGGTGAGCTGGACGCCGCCCTCGAGCGGGTGATCGACGCGGCCCGCGCCCACCTGGCCGCAGTCCGCGCCGCCCAGGGCCGGATCGACGACGACGACGTCTGGCGGGCGTACGTCGCCCTGAACAACGCCTCGTTCGCGTACGACGAGCAGCTGCTCGACGCGTTCGGTGAGGTGACCCCGTGGGACGTGGAGTCGATCGACCCGAACGAGGCCGACGAGCGCTTCGGCGTGGAGGGCATCGAGGCCACCGACCCGCACCCGCGGGTCATCTCGGTGCGGCAACGGCGGGACTATCGGGTCCCGAGCGTGTCCGCCCTGATCCGGGCGGCCGAGGCGGCCCGTCGCGAGGGCACCCCCGAGGAGGACGAGCCGGCCCCGGTCGAGGGGGTGGGCGAGGCCGTGCTGGAGCTGCTGCAGAGCGGTGACGGCTCACTCAGCGCGCTGGACGTGCCCGAGCTGGAGCCGCTCGACGGGGTGGTCATGGTCAGCGAGGTCGGCACCCCGGTCGACCTGGAGTCGTTCGACGACGACGACCCGATCGGCCCGTTCCAGCCGGCCGCCGACGACCGCCTCGTGGGCCGGCTCGACGAGCACCCGTTCCTCGAGCTGGACGAGGAGCACGACCACGCCCACTGACCGGCCGTGACGCCTCCGGGGCCCGACCGCGCGGTACGGGCCCCGGGAGGCGTGCGCCCGGCGACGGCTCGCGCCGCCTCAGTACGACAGGCCCGGCTGCGGCTGGTTGACCCGGCGGCGGCGCAGCATCACCTGCCGCGTCCCGTCCCGGAACAGCCGCACCCGGGCCAACTCCCAACCGGAGAACTCCGCCTGGATCGCCAGCTGCGCCGCGGCGGTCAACCGGTCGACGTTCGATGGCAACCGCAGCGGCGCGTATTCGTAGTCCATGACGTCTATGCTGCCCAGCTCGGTGGCCCACCGCCACCCCCTGGCGGGCCGTGTCGGGCACGGGTCGCCCGGCATCCGGCCGGTCGGGCTCAGCCGTCCCGCTCCGGGTAGCCGACCGGCACCCCCGAGACGTCGTCCAGGGCGGTGACGATCTCCTCGGGCAGGGTCATCCGCTCCACCTGGAGAGCGCCGAGGAGCTGCCCCACGGTGCGGGCGCCGAGAATCGGCGCGGTCACCCCGGGCCGGTCCCGGATCCAGGCCAGCGCCACCTCGAGCGGCGACACGCCCAGGCCGCCGGCCGCGGTGGCGACCGCCTCCACGATGCTCGAGCAGCGCGGCTCCAGGTAGGTGGCCACGAAGCGGTCGAAGTGCGGTGAGGCGGCCCGGGAGTCCGCCGGGCGGCCATGCCGGTACTTGCCGGTGAGCACCCCGCGGCCCAGCGGTGACCAGGGCAGCACCCCCAGCCCCAGCGCCTCGCAGGCGGGCAGCACCTCGCGCTCCACGCCCCGCTCCAGCAGCGAGTACTCCACCTGCGCGGCGACCACCGGGGCGCGCCCCGGCCAGGCGGCCTGCCAGGCCGCGGCCCGGGCGGTCTGCCAGCCGGAGAAGTTCGACACCCCCACGTACCGGGCCTTGCCGCTGGACACCGCGTGGTCCAGCGCGCCGAGGGTCTCCTCGAGGGGGGTGTCCGGGTCGTAACCGTGCACCTGCCAGAGGTCGACATGGTCGGTGCCGAGCCGGCGCAGCGACGCCTCGAGGGTCCGCAGCAGGTGCCCGCGGGAGCCGTCCCGGCGGCGGCCGCTGCCCGGCCGCAGCCCCGCCTTGGTGGCGATGAGCAGGTCGTCCCGGGAGACCAGGGTGCCCAGCAGCGAGCCGATCACCGACTCGGCGTCGCCGTCGGCGTACACGTCGGCCGTGTCGACGAGGTTGCCGCCCGCGTCGAGGTAGCTCTTCAGCTGGGCGGCCGCGTCGTCGGCATCGGTGTCCCGTCCCCAGGTCATGGTGCCGAGCGCGAGCCGCGAAACCGCCAGCCCGCTTCGGCCGAGCGGTCGCTGTTGCATGGGTGAACCTTATTTCGAACCTCGCGTCACGGATATCCTCGCCCAGAGTCAGTTTCCCGCCCGACCTTCCGGTCGGGTGCGCGGCATTCGGGTGAGCCGGTGATCGGTTCGGCCATCCGTATTGCGTAACCTGATGCGACCTGTGGAGCGGATGGTGGGAGGACCAGTGCGACTCGGGCTCAGTCTCGGATACCAGACGGCGTGGAGCGCGCCGGCCGACCACCTGGCCCTGGCCCAGGAGGCGGACCGGCTCGGCTACTCGGTGGTGTGGGCGGCGGAGGCCTACGGCTCCGACTCACCGAGCATGCTGGCCTGGATGGCCGGCCAGACCGAGCGGATCGACGTGGGCAGCGCGGTGATGCAGATCCCCGCCCGTACCCCGGCCATGACCGCGATGACCGCGGCGACCATCGACGCGCTCTCCGGCGGGCGGTTCCGGCTCGGCCTGGGCGTGTCCGGCCCGCAGGTCTCCGAGGGCTGGCACGGCGTCCGCTTCGCCAAGCCGCTGGCCCGCACCCGGGAGTACGTCGACATCGTGAAGCTGGCGATCGCCCGCAAGGAGGTCGCGTACGACGGGGAGCACTACACGCTGCCGTTGCCGGACGGACCGGGCAAGGCGCTGCGGCTGGGCTTCCATCCGCCGCGCGAACACATCCCGATCTACCTGGCCGCCGTCGGCCCGAAGAACCTCGAACTGGCCGGCGAGATCGCCGACGGCTGGCTCGCCGTCTTCTACGCGCCCGAGTTCGCCGAGGAGCAGCTCGCTTCGGTGCGGGCCGGCCGGGCCCGGGTCGGCAAGGACATGGCCGGCTTCGACGTCGTCCCGTCCGTCCCGGTGGTGGTCGGCGACGACATCGCCGGCTGTGCCGAGCTGGTCAGCTGGTACGCCGCCCTCTACGTCGGCGGCATGGGCAGCCGGCAGCAGAACTTCTACAACCAACTGGCCACCCGGATGGGCTACGGCGACGCCGCCCGCGAGGTGCAGGACCTCTATCTGGCCAAGCGGCAGCGCGACGCCGCCGCCGCGGTGCCGATGGAGTTCATCGACCGCACCTCGCTGCTCGGCCCGAAGGAGCGCATCGCCGATCGGATGCGGGAGTACGCGGCCGCCGGCGTGACCACCCTGTCGGTGACCCTGTTCGCGGCGGACCGGGAGAGCGGCGTGCAGACCCTGCGTACCGTCGCCGAGGCCCTTGAGCTGTCTGGAGTCGGCGAGTGACCTGGGTTGAAGCGATCGTCCTGGGCATCGTCCAGGGCCTCACGGAATTCCTGCCCGTCTCCTCCTCCGGGCACCTGCGGATCACCTCGGCGATCTTCTTCGGCCGGGACGCGGGCGCGTCGTTCACCGCGGTGACCCAGTTGGGCACCGAGGCTGCGGTGCTCATCTACTTCGCCAAGGACATCTGGCGGATCGTCCGTACCTGGGTGGTCGGCCTGGTCGACCGCTCGGTCCGGTCCAGCCTCGACTACCGCATGGGCTGGTACGTCATCATCGGCACGATCCCGATCGGCATCTTCGGGCTGCTGTTCAAGGACCAGATCCGAACCGCCGGGCGGAACCTGTACCTGGTTTCCGCCACGCTGATCATCTTCGCGTTGGTGCTGGCCTTCGCCGAGTACCTGGGGCGACAGACCCGCACGCTGGAGAACTTCCGGATGCGCGACGGCGTCGTCATGGGCTTCGCCCAGGCCATGGCGCTGATCCCCGGCGTGTCGCGCTCCGGCGGCACGCTGACTGCCGGCCTGCTGCTCAACCTCACCCGGGAGACGGCGGCACGGTACTCGTTCCTGCTGGCGATCCCGGCGGTGGTGATCTCCGGGGTGTTCAGCCTCCCGGACGTCTTCGAGCCGTCCGCGCCGGGGACCGCAGCGCCGAGCGTGGCCCAGATGGTCGTCGCGACGGTGATCGCCTTCGGCATCGGCTACGCGGCGATCGCCTGGCTGCTGCGCTACGTCGCCCACCACACCCTGTACCTCTTCGTCCTGTACCGGGTGGCGCTCGGTTCGCTGGTCCTCTGCCTGCTCCTCACCGGCGTGATCGAGGCGACGTAGTTGGGGTTTTGTTGCGCTTGGGGTTTTGTTGCGCTTGGGGGCTGGGGGCGAGCGTGCCCGGCTCCGGGCGGTCAGGCTTGATCCCTACGCCGGTCACGCTCGCCCCCAGCCCCGCCGTGGTCTTCCGCCGTGCGTGCCTTGCGGCTACCCCCGGGCACGCCTGGATCTTGGACAGTTCCGTTCACTCTTGACGGCAGCTGTCCAAGGGCCGCAGATTGCCGCTGGCCGGCACCCCACGTTGCGGGGTGCCGGCCAGCGGCGTTGCTCATGCTGTTCGGATCTGTT
>NZ_JBLROB010000037.1:0-51639 GCF_047921475.1 Micromonospora sp. SL4-19 | reverse complement strand
GCACCGGTCCCGGGGGGAACCAGCACGTGCGCAAGCACCGTCAGGCGCCAAAAAGCAAAGGGGGGAAAGTCTTCAACCAGCGGCCTGCGGGGCGAGATCGCCTCTTCGCGGCGCCGGGACCATGTACAACGACCGGCGGCCCAGCATCATTCCGGGCCCGCACACCCCGGCCTCGCGGGGGCGTCTTCCTCGGCCGTGCACCCGGTTCAACGACCCCCGGCCGCCCACCATTCCAGCCCCGGGATGCCGCCCGCCACCCGGAAACCGGACACCCGGTGCCAGACCCGACCTGAGGACAGCCGCGCCCACCGGAAACCCACCCCACATCGGCGACAGGGAGAGCCGGCCAGCTTCTGCCCTGGGCAGATCCGCTCACCGTGAACATCGCTCACCGATCCGTACGACACCGGGCATGGTGGGACGCATGAGGCTGTTGGTGTTGGGCGGAACGGGATTCGTCGGTGGGGCCGTGGTGACCGAGGCGGTACGTCGCGGCTGGTCGGTGACGCTGTTCAACCGCGGCCGGCACGGTGCAGTGCCGGTGGGCGTACACCGGCTGCGGGGTGACCGCACGGTGCCGGACGGGCTGGCGGCGCTCGCCGGCGGCGAGTGGGACCTGGTGGTGGACACCTGGGACGGGGCGCCCCGGGCGGTGCGGGACGCCGCGCGGGCCCTGGCCGGCTCGGTCGGACACTACGGCTACGTCTCCAGCGGCTCGGTCTACGCGGAGCCGGTGCAGCCGGGCTCGGCCGAGGACGCGCCGGTCGTCGAGGCGTCGGCCGATGCGGTCGACGGCGACTATCCGCAGCTCAAGGCGGGCGGGGAGCGGGCCGCGGTCGAGGTCTTCGGTGAGCGGGCGCTGCTGGCCCGTGCCGGACTGATCCTCGGACCGGGCGAGGACATCGGCCGGCTGCCGTGGTGGCTGCGGCGGATCGCCCGGGGTGGGGAGGTGCTGGCCCCCGGCCCGCACGACCTGCCGGTGCAGTACGTCGACGCCCGGGACCTGGCGATCTGGCTGCTCGACAGGTGCGCCGAGGGCATCGGCGGGGCATACAACGTGGTCAGCCGGACCGGGCACACGACGATGGGTGAGTTGCTCGACACGGCGATGGCGGTGACCGGCTCGGACGCGACGCTGCGCTGGACGGATCCGGCGCCGATCCTGGCCGCGGGCGTGGTGCCCTGGAACGACCTGCCGATCTGGGTCCCAGCGGGGCACGAGTACCGCTGGTTGCAGGAGCGGGGCGTCGAGCGGGCGTACGCGGCGGGGCTGGCCTGCCGGCCGGTGACCGAGACGGTGGCCGACACCTGGCGCTGGCTGTGCGAGGTGGGCCAGGTGCCGCCCCGCGCCGGCCGGCCGGCCCGGGCCCCGGTGGGACTCGACCCGGAGCGCGAGGCGGAACTGCTGGCCGCCGTCGCCCGGGCGGCCTGACCGGTACCGGACCCGCCGGGGTCCCGAGGGCTCCCAGGCCTTGGTGCCGGCCGACGTACGGTCTCAGGCCTGTGCCACCGGCAGGTCGAGCACCTCGTCGACCGGGCGGCGCGGGGTGGCTGCGCCGGGCTGCCCGTACCCGATCCGCATCCCCATCTGCGGGGTGCCGAACCGGCCCAGAGACAGCCGCAGCGCCTCCCGCGCCCCCGGCACCTCGATCGGCTGGGAGATCATCGACACGCTCAGCCCGGCGTCGGTCGCGGTGAGCAGCACCCGCTGCAGGGCCTGGCCGGCGATGATCTGGTCGGTGGCGGTGTTCCCCGCCGAGCCGAGCACCGCGACCAGCGGCTCCGGTTCGAAGTCCCGGCCCGGCGCCCGGTTGCGGCCCCCGAACCCGCGCTGCGGCAGCAGGTCCTGCGGCTCGCCCTGCGGCCCGCCGGCGGCAGCCGGCACGCCGTCGGAGGAGGGCTCGGAGCGGATCCACGCGACCCGTTCGGCCACGTACGCGGGGTCGCGTTCGAGGACCCGGTGCGCGCTGCGGGCGATCTCGGCGAACGCGTTGACCGCGCCGGTGCCGATCAGCAGCTCCAGCCAGCCCTCCTCGGCCCGGGCGGCCTCGCCGAGTCGCCACCGCACCTCGGCGGGGACCGGGTCGGGCCAGAACGGGGCGCGGTTGCTGAATCGGCGGCCGATGGCCCCGTACAGGCTCTGCTCGATGGGGGTGGGCCGGCGCGGCACGTCCGGGACCAGCCGGGCCACCACGTTCGGGTCGGCGGGGTACGGGCGGAGCCGGACCGACGCCGGGGTGCCCGCGACGGCGAGCGCCAGCCGCAGGTTGAACAGGGCCGCCCCGCAGGCCATCCGGGCGCCCCAGCCGCTGGGATCGGTGGCCGGCAGCCGGCGCAGCGGGTCGACGGACAACTCGATCCCGCCGTCGCGCAGCCGGAACCGCCACGGCTGGGTGTTGTGCAGGGACGGCGCCCGGACGGCGTCGCTGGCGACGGCCGTCAACTGCTCGACGGTGAAGCCGATGGTCATGGTGCTGCTCCTTCCGTGGCAGGCCGTGCCGACCCGGGTCGATTCCCCTCCAACAGTGCGGCAACCAGGGGTTTCGTGAGCAGGGCCGGAGGTCCCCATCTCGGCGGGCCCGACTGCCCGCCGCCGCCGCGTCGCAGTCGGGACCTTCGACCCGTGCGCGAAGCCGGGGCGGCGCGGTAGAAAGGACGGATGATCCGGGTGTTCCTGCTCGACGACCATGAGGTCGTCCGCCGTGGCCTTGCCGACCTGCTCACCAGCAGCGGCGACATCGAGGTGGTCGGCGAGTCCGGCTCCGCCCAGGAGGCGGCCCGCCGCATCCCGGCGCTCCACCCCGACGTGGCGATCCTCGACGCCCGGCTGCCCGACGGCAACGGCATCGACGTGTGCCGGGACATCCGGGCCGTGGACTCCTCGATCAAGGGGCTGATCCTCACCTCGTACGAGGACGACGAGGCGCTCTTCGCCGCGATCATGGCGGGCGCCGCCGGGTACGTGCTCAAGCAGATCCGGGGCACCGACCTGGTGGACGCGGTCCGTCGGGTGGCGGCCGGGCAGTCCCTGCTCGACCCGGCGATCACCACCCGGGTGCTGGAGCGGATCCGCAGTGGCGTCGAGCAGCCGCGCGAGCTGAAGTCCCTCACCGAGCAGGAACGGCGGATCCTGGAGTACGTGGCCGAGGGGCTCACCAACCGGGAGATCGCCGGCAAGATGTTCCTGGCCGAGAAGACCGTGAAGAACTACGTCTCCAGCGTGCTGGCCAAGCTCGGTCTGGAGCGGCGTACGCAGGCGGCGGTGCTGGCCACCCGGCTGCTCGGCCAACGGCACTGACGGCGCTCGGCGGCACTCACGGCGCCGAACGGTCGACGCCCGGCCCAGGCGCGGCTCAGTCGCCCAGCGGGACGCTCCAGCGCACCTCGGTGCCGTGCGGGGTCACCCGGCTGAGCTGGAAATCCCCGCCGAGGCGTTCGGCCCGCTCGCGCAGGTTCACCAGGCCGCTGCGGGCCGCCTCCGGGTCGCAGCCGACCCCGTCGTCGGTGACCGTCACGGTCAGCCGGCCGGCGTCGACCTGCACCGTCACCGACACCCTGTCGGCGTCCGCGTGGCGTACGGCGTTGGAGAGCGCCTCCCGGAGCACGGCGGTGAGTTCGGGGCGCAGCTCGTCCGGGACGGCGCTGTCGATCGGGCCGACGAGGTCCAGGCCCGGCCGGTAGCCCAGCGACTCGGCGGCCACCTCGATCGCCTCGCGGATCTCGGTGCGCAGTGCGGCGCTCATCGGCGTGCGCAGCTCGAAGATGGTCCGCCGGATGTCCCGGATGGTGGCGTCCAGGTCGTCGACGGCCGCGTTGATCCGCTTGGCCACCTCGGGGCGCGCGTTCATCGCCCCGCTCTGCAACTGCAGGCCGGTGGCGAAGAGTCGCTGGATCACCACGTCGTGCAGGTCCCGCGCGATCCGCTCGCGGTCCTCCAGGACCACCAGCAGCTCCCGCTCCTCCTGGCCGCGGGCCCGCTCCATGGCCAGCGCCGCCTGGCCGGCGAAGCTGCCCAGCAGCGCCACGTCGTCGTCCGTGGCGCGGCCGCTGTCCGGGCGGTGGGCGATGACCAGCACGCCGTGCAGGGTGTCCGCCGCCGCGAGGGGGGAGACCACCGCCGGGCCGGAGACCACCGGCCCCGGCCAGGGGGCCGCCTCGGCGAGGTCCGGCAGCAGCTCGTGCCGGCGCTCGGTGACCGAGGCGGCGAAGGTGGTCTCGACGGCCGGCAGCACCGCACCGACCAGCTCCCGGGCGGCCTTGTCCGCGCCGTCGACCACCTCGACGGTGAACTGGCCCTCGTCCTCGTCGTAGAGCAGCACCAGCGCCAGCTCCGCCTCGGCGACCTCCCGGGCCCGGCGGGCCACCAGGGCCAGGGCGTCGGTACGCCGTACCTCGCCGAGCAGTACCGAGGTGATCTCGGCGGTGGCGGCCAGCCAGCGTTCCCGTCGGTGCGCGAGAGCGTAGAGGCGAGCGTTCTCGATCGCCACGCCGGCCGCGGCGGCCAGCGCCACCACGATCTCCTCGTCGTCCTCGGTGAACTCGGCCGCGCCCTGCTTCTCGGCGAGGTAGAGGTTGCCGAAGACCTGCTCGCGGATGCGCACCGGCACGCCGAGGAAGCTGTGCATCGGCGGGTGGTGCGGCGGGAAGCCGTACGACCGGGGGTGTTGGGTGATGTCCGGCATGCGCAGCGGCCGGGGGTCGTCGATGAGCAGGCCGAGCACACCCCGACCGTGCGGCAGGTCGCCGATCTTCGCGTGCACGTCCGGGCTGATCCCGTGGATGATGAAGTCGTGCAGCAGCCGGTCGGCGCCGATCACCCCGAGCGCGCCGTACCGGGCGCCGACCAGTTCGCACGCCGACTGCACGATCCGCTGGAGGGTGCTGCGCAGGTCGAGGTCGGTGCTGATGCCCACCACCGCGTCGAGCAGGGCGCGCAGCCGCTCCCGGCTGGTGACCACCTCCCCGACCCGATCCAGCATCTCCTGGAGCAGCTCGTCGAGCTGCACCCGGGACAGCGGGGTCAGCCCCAGTGACGGGGTGAGGTGCTCGTGCCGTGAATTCGGTGCGCTGGACACCGGCCGATGCTATCGCCCGGTGTCCGTCGGGAACGAACCCGCTAGGCGCCGCCGCGGACCGCGGAGGTGTCGACGATCTGCTCGGTGGGGAGCCGCGGGGTGTGCGGCGGCCCCGCGTGCGCCGGGTCCGCGAGCCCCAGCCGCAGCGCCAGATACGGGAAGCCGAGCCCGGCCAGCAGCCGGCGCACGGTTTGCCGGGTGCCTTCCACCTCCACCACGCCGCTGAGCGGCACCACGGACACCCCGAGCCGGGTGGCGGTCAGCCAGGCGGAGGAGAGCCCCTCGCCGGCGCGCAGCCAGTTGTCCGGCTCGTCCTCGATGCCCCAGAGGATCCCGTAGGAGGCCGCCCGGTCGTGCCCGGGGCCGACCGGCAGGGTGCCGGGACGGCCGAAGTCCCGGCCCGGCACGGTGGTCTGCGGGGCCTGCTCGGGCAGCACCTCGGGCGGCAGCCCGGTGCCGGTGTCGGCCCGGCTGGTCCAGTAGTCCAGCTCCTCGCGCGTTTCCGGATCCTCGGCCGCGACCGTGCCGGCCTGCGAGGCGGCGGCGGCCAGATCCATCACCTGGTCCGAGTTGAGCACCTGGAGCCGCACGCCGTCCGCGCGGGCCGCCTCGACGACCGCGTCGAGCGTCGCGCCCGGCACCGGCTCGTCGCTCACCGGTCGGCGGTCGGTGTGCCGGACCTGCATGCACTGCACGAGGCGCATCGCGTCCGGGTCCGCCCCGGTTCGCCGGAACCCGGTGAGCCGGGCGAGGAGCTCCGGCTGCTTCGGGTCGGCCATCCGCTCCACCGCCGCCGTCCAGCCCTCGGCGGCCAGCGCCACGCACGCGTGGTGCAGCGCCGCGCCGCAGCTCAGCGTCACCAGCCGGCCCTCCGGGTCGGTGGCGGAGAGCCGCGGCTCCCGCACCACCCGCAGCTCCAGCGCGTCGGGGAGGACCTTCCAGCGCCACGGCTGCGTGTTGTGCACCGAGGGGGCACGACCGGACGTCGCGGCGGCCTCCGCGAGCGCGGTGGTCAGCGCGCGGCCCGTGGCCGGCGTCTCGTGGCTCATCGTCACGCCCTTTCCGTTTCTCCCATCGTGCCCCACCCCGGCCCAGTCCGGGTGTTGCCTCCCCCATCCTCTGGCATGCGGCGCTCGGAGGCACGGCCCGCAGGGCCCGCCGCATCCGGGCCCTTCGGCCCGCGCCGGATTACCCGTGTTGCCCTGCCCGACCACGTGCGCCGCTGAAACGATCCGCAGGTGGGAGCGGAACCGCGCGAGTGCGTACCGGAGCGGCCGGTGCGGCGGCGCCGGGTGGACTGGCTGCGACGACTCCAGCTCGGCGCGTCTGACGCCGCGCCGCGACCTGGCGTCGTCGAGTGGGCACCGCTGACGCTGCTCACCCTGGCCGTGCTGGTCGGCGCCGGGTTGTGGGTCGCCGGGCTGCGGGGTGCGGCCCAGTTGGTCTGGGTGGCGGTGACCCTGGTGGCGCTGCTGCCGGCCGGGTGGACGACCCTGCGGCAGCTGTGGCGCCGGCAGTTCGGGGTGGACGTGATCGCCGTGCTGGCGCTGGTCGGCGCGCTGCTGGTCCGGGAGTACCTGGCCGGCGCGGTGATCGCCGTGATGGTCGCCACCGGGCAGGCGTTGGAGGGCTACGCGCAGCGCCGCGCCACCCGGGACCTGCGGGCGCTGCTGGAACGCGCCCCCCGGCAGGCGCGCCGACGTACCCCGGACGGCGGCATCGAGGTGGTGTCGCTGGACCGGGTGGCGGTGGGGGACCGGCTGGTGGTCGGTCCCGGCGACGTGGTGCCGGTGGACGGGACCGTCGAGGAGCCGGCGACGCTGGACGAGTCGGTGGTCACCGGCGAGTCGCAGCTGGTCACCCGCGGTGTGGGCGAGCAGGTGGCCAGCGGCGTGGTCAACGCCGGCGCGGGCTTCGGCCTGCGGGCCCGCAAGAGCGCGGCGGAGAGCACGTACGCCGGGATTGTCCGCCTCGCCGAGGAGGCCACCGCGCGTAAGGCCCCGATGGTCCGGCTCGCCGACCGGTACGCCGCCGCTTTCGTGCCGTTCACCCTGCTGCTGGCCGGGGCGGCCTGGCTGCTCTCCGGCCAGTTCCTGCGGGCGGTGGCGGTGCTGGTGGTGGCGACCCCCTGCCCGCTGCTGCTGGCCACTCCGATCGCGATCGTCTCCGGGCTGTCCCGGGTGGCCCGCCGCGGCGTGCTGGTCCGCGACGGCGGGTCGCTGGAGCAGCTCGGCCGCGCCCGGACCCTGCTGATGGACAAGACCGGCACGCTCACCGCCGGCCGGCCGCGCGCCGCCGAGACGGTGGTCGCGCCCGGCGGCGACCGGGACGAGGTGCTACGGCTGGCCGCCTCCGTCGAGCAGCTCTCCCCGCACGTGCTGGCCGCCGCCCTGGTCCGGCAGGCCCGCGAGCAGCGGCTGCCGCTGGTCGAGCCGACCGACGTCACGGAGGAGCCGGGGCGGGGGGTGACCGGCCGGGTGGACGGCCGCCTGGTCCGCGTCGGCCAGCTCGCCGGCGAGCCCCCCGAGTGGGCCCGCCGGGTCCGCGAGCGCGCCGAGCTGGCCGGCCGCTCCACCGTCTGGGTCAGCGACGACCGGGCCCCGCTCGGCGCGATCCTGCTCGAGGACCCGGTACGCCCCGACGCCCGACGTACCGTACGGCGGCTGCGGCAGGCCGGCCTCGGGCGGCTGATCATGGTCACCGGCGACCGGCCGCGCACCGCCGAGCAGGTCGCCCGGATCGTCGGCGTGGACGACGTGATCGCCCAGTGCTCGCCGCAGGCGAAGGTGGCGCGGGTGAAGGAGGAGTCCGGGCGGGCGGTGACCGTGATGGTCGGCGACGGCGTGAACGACGCGCCGGCGCTGGCCGAGGCGCACGTCGGGGTGGCGATGGGCGCCACCGGGGCGACCGCCTCCGCCGACGTGGCCGACGCGGTGCTCACCGTGGACCGGCTGGACCGGCTGGCCGACGCCGTCGAGATCGCCCGTTACGTGCGCCGCATCGCGGTGCAGAGTGCCACCGTCGGGATGGGGCTGGCCGTCGTCGCGATGGTGGCCGCCGCTGCCGGGGGGCTGCCCCCGCTCGCCGGCGCGTTCCTCCAGGAGGGCATCGACGTGCTGGTGATCCTCAACGCGCTGCGCGCCCTCCGGGGTGGACTGCGCCGCCGGGACCTCCCGCCGGAGACCCGGGAGCTTCTCGAGCGGTACGCCGCCGAGCACGGCGGCGTACGCGACGTGCTGGACCGGCTGCGCGACACCGCCGACCTGGTGGCGACCCGCCCCGACGCGGCGGAGTGCGTACCGGCGCTGCGCGAGGTCCACGGCCGGCTGGTCGACGAGGTGCTGCCGCACGAGGCGGCCGAGGAACGGCACCTCTATCCGGCCCTGGCCGGCCCACTCGGCAGCGAGGAGGCGACCTCGACGATGAGCCGGGGGCATGTGGAGATCGGTCGGATGGTGGACCGGATCGGCGGTCACCTGGCCCAGCACCCGGACGGCCGGCTGCGCCCCGAGGAGGTCCCCGACCTGCTCGCCGCCCTGTACGGGCTGGACGCCCTGCTCCGGCTGCACCTGGCCCAGGAAGAGGAGGAGTATTTCTCGCTGAACCCGGAGGAGGGCTCGGCCCCCGCCGGCCCGTGAGGGTCGGGGCGCCGCCGCGAGCCGCGAGTGGTGCGGTTCAGCGTTCCCGGACCACCGCCAGCGGGCAGTGCGAGTGGTGGATGAGCTGCTGGCTGACCGAGCCGAGCAGCATGCCCCGCAGCCCGCCCCGGCCCCGGCTGCCGACCACCACGAGCTGCGCCTCCCGGCTCGCGTCGACCAGCAGCTCGGCCGGGTTGCCCGGGGTCACCCGGACCTCGACCGGCACGTCCGGGAAGGTCTTCCGCCACTGGGTCAGCTCCTCCTCGACCGCCGCCCGTTCGGTGTCGGTGGCCTGTTCCCGGTCGAAGCCGGACGCCACCCACCGGTCACCGGGTGGCCCCCAGACCCGGAGCACCCGCAGCGGCACGTCCCGCTGCGCGGCCCGCTCGACGGCGAACCCGAGCGCCAGCAACGACGGCTCGGAACCGTCCACGCCGACCACCACCGGACCGGAGGTGGCGAGCTGTCCCTCGCGTACCACCACCACGGGGCAGTGGGCGTGGGCGGTGACGGAGACCGAGGTGGAGCCGGCGAGCAGGCCGCCGAAGCCGCCGCGCCCGCGGCTGCCGAGCACCAGCATCTCCGCCTCCGCCGAGCGTTCCTGCAGCACCAGGGCGGGCGGGCCGTCGAAGACCTCGCCCTGCACGGTGAGACCCGGCCGCTCGGCGGCGGCCTTCGCGGCCGCCTTACGGACCAGGTCCTCGATCTGCCGCCGGGCGTTCTCGTCCGGCCAGATCCCGGGAGCCACCCCGGGGCCGACCCAGCCGGCCACCGTCAGCCATTCGAAGACGTACGCCAGCCGGACCGGACGGCCCGAGCGGCCCGCCTCGTCCAGCGCCCAGTTCAGGGCCACCATGGCGTCGGGCGAGCCGTCGTAGCCGACCAGGATCGCGTCGCGGTCGGCCGCAACGGCCGCCTCCGGGTTCACTGTCCGCCCCGCAGGCCGGGCTCGGTCTCCCGGATCCAGCGCCACTCGGCGACCCGGGGATCGTCCTCGCCGTGCTCGCGGGTGTGGTCGCGGGCGGCCTGCCGGGCGTCGACCATCTCCTGGCGCAGGTGGGCGGCGCGCGGGGCGAGCCCCGGCACCCGGTCGATGACGTCGATGACCAGGTGGAAGCGGTCCAGGTCGTTGAGCATCACCATGTCGAACGGCGTGGTGGTGGTGCCTTCCTCCTTGTAGCCGCGGACGTGCAGGTTGTCGTGGTTGGTCCGCCGGTAGGTGAGCCGGTGGATCAGCCACGGGTAGCCGTGGTACGCGAAGATGATCGGCTTGTCGCGGGTGAAGATGGTGTCGAACTCGTTGTCGGGCAGGCCGTGCGGGTGCTCCGACGGTGGCTGCAGGCGCATCAGGTCGACCACGTTGACCACCCGGACCTTCAGCTCGGGCAGGCGCTGGCGGAGCAGGTCGGCCGCGGCGAGCGTCTCCAGCGTCGGCACGTCACCGGCGCAGGCGAGCACCACGTCCGGCTCGGTGCCCTGGTCGGTGCTGGCCCAGTCCCAGATGCCCAGCCCGCGCCGAGCATGCTGGATGGCCTCGTCCATGGTCAGCCAGTTCGGCGCCGGCTGCTTGCCGGCCACCACCACGTTGATGTAGTGCCGGCTGCGCAGGCAGTGGTCCATGGTGGAGAGCAGGGTGTTGGCGTCCGGCGGCAGGTAGACCCGGACCACCTCGGCCTTCTTGTTGACCACATGGTCGATGAAGCCCGGGTCCTGGTGCGAGAAGCCGTTGTGGTCCTGCCGCCAGACATGGCTGGACAGCAGGTAGTTCAGCGAGGCGAGCTGCTCCCGCCAGGGGATGCCGCGGGTCACCTTCAGCCACTTGGCGTGCTGGTTGACCATCGAGTCGACGATGTGGATGAACGCCTCGTAGCTGGTGAAGATGCCGTGCCGGCCGGTGAGCAGATAGCCCTCCAGCCAGCCCTGGCAGAGGTGTTCGGAGAGCACCTCCATCACCCGGCCGTCGGGCGAGAGGTGGTCGTCGCCGGGGACCGTGCCGCCGACGAATGCCCGGTCGGTGACCTCGAAGGCGGCACCCAGCCGGTTGGAGGCGACCTCGTCCGGGCCGAACAGGCGGAAATTCTGCGGGTTGGCGGTGATCACGTCGCGGACCCACGGGCCGAGCACGCCCGTGGAGCCGGCCACGGGCTGGCCCGGCTGTTCGACGTCGACCGCGTAGGCGCGGAAGTCCGGCAGGTCCAGGTCGCGCTGCACGATGCCACCGTTGGTGACCGGGTTGGCGCTCATCCGCCGGTTACCCCGCGGGGGCAGTTCGGTCAGTTCGGCGACCGGGGCGCCGGTGGCGTCGAAGAGCTCCTCCGGTCGGTAGCTGCGCATCCAGCGCTCCAGCTCGGCAAGGGCCTGCGGGCTCTTTCGCACCCCGTCGACGGGCACCTGGTGGGCCCGGAAGGTCCCCTCGACCTGCTTGCCGTCGACCTGTTGCGGGCCGGTCCAGCCCTTCGGCGTACGGAGGATGATCATCGGCCAGCGGGGGCGTTCGACCACGCCGCCGGTGCGGGCTCGGCGCTGGATCTCGGCGATCTCGTCGACCGCCCGGTCCAGCGTCGCGGCGAGGCTCTGGTGCACCTGCGTCGGGTCGTCGCCCTCGACGACGTACGGCTGGTAGCCGTAGCCGCGCATCAGTTCGAGCAGCTCCTCGGCGGGGATCCGACTCAGCACCGTCGGACTGGCGATCTTGTAGCCGTTGAGGTGCAGGACGGGCAGCACCGCCCCGTCCCGGGCCGGGTTGAGGAAGACGTTGGACAGCCAGCTCCCGGCCAGCGGGCCGGTCTCCGCCTCGCCGTCCCCGATCACACAGGCCACCAGCAGGTCGGGATTGTCGAACGCGGCGCCGTAGGCGTGGCTCAACGCGTACCCCAGTTCGCCGCCCTCGTGGATCGAACCCGGCACCTCCGCCGCGACGTGGCTGGGGATGCCGCCGGGGAAGGAGAACTGGCGGAAGAGCCGGGCCATCCCCGTCTCGTCCCGGGTCACCGAGTGGTAGAGCTCGCTGTAGGTGCCCTCCAGCCAGGTGTTCGCCACGATGGCCGGACCGCCGTGCCCCGGGCCGGTGATGTAGATGGCGTTCAGGTCGCGGTTGACGATGACCCGGTTGAGGTGGGCATAGATCAGGTTCAACCCCGGGCTGGTGCCCCAGTGGCCCAGCAGCCGCGGCTTGACGTGCTCCGGCCTGAGCGGCTCGCGGAGCAGCGGGTTGTCGAGCAGGTAGATCTGCCCGACGGTCAGGTAGTTCGCCGCCCGCCAGTAGGCGTCAAGCCGGCGCAGCTCGTCTTCGGTCAGTGGGCCGTGCAGGTCGAGAGCGGTGTCCATGCTGCAATAGCCTCTCGCGGCTCGGGGTCTTCTGCCACCCGAAGGCGGAACATCCGTCCGGGCCGGTCCAGCGTCGCCCCCTGGCCGGGGAATTGATCAGGGCCGTTGGTCCCGGGAGGCGCGGGCGTCATGTCCCCTTCTCGGTGTCGAGTCCACGGACGACGATCACGGGCGCCGGCGAGTGGTAGAGCAGGGTCTGGCTGACCGGGCCCAGCATGCCCCGCCACGGTTCCTCGCCCCGCGCCCCGACCACGGCGACCTGCGCCGAGCGGGACTGTTCGAGCAGGACGGTGCCGGGTTCACCGCGGACGGTGTGGCACTCGGCGGCCACCGTGGGGTGCTGGCGGCCGTGGCGGGCGACCGCCTCGGCGAGCAGGTCGTCGCCGTCGTCGTGGCGGTGTGGCTCGACGACCCGGATCGCGACCAGCCGTGCCCCGCGCTGCTCAGCGCAGTCGAAGGCGTAGCCGAGGGTGGCGTCGGAGCTTTCCGACCCGTCCACGCCCACCAGCACCGGCCCCTGCGGCGGTGGCTCGGCCCGGCCCACCAGCACCGGGCAGTCGGCCCGCGCGGCGAGCTGCACGGCCGGGGCGTCGGTCGGTACGCAGCCCGTGCAGTTCGCCATCCCGCCGTCACCGAGGGCCACCAGGAACGCCGATTCGGCGGCCCGGATCAGCGCCTCGACCGGTGCGCCCTCGACGATCTCATCGGTCACCGGCAGCGTCGGCTCGACCTCGGCGGCGGCCTGCCCGGCGCGTTCGAGCAGCTCCTCGGCGGCGGCGCGAGGTCCGCCCGCCGACGGCTCGGCCAGGGCGGCCGCCCAGTTGAAGGCGTGCAGCAGGTGCAGTGGACGGTCGTGGGCGGCGGCCTCTCCGGCGGCCGTCCGGACCACCTGGAGGTCCTCCTCCGACCAGCCGACACCGACCACCACCGGGCTCCGGGTGGGTGCGGCCATCCCGCCTCACCTCCCAACCGCCTTCCCCTCACCCACGGTAGTCGCGCAGCCCCCCCACCCGGACCAAGACTCCGGAACCCGCCGTCCCGGCCGCCATCCTCGGTGATCGTGAAGCCGGTGCCGCGCAGGTCGCCGAGACAGGCCTGCGGGGTGGGTCAGCGGGGGGTGGGGACGGTGGGGTGGATGCGGATCACCACGGCGGTGGCGTTGTCGTCGCCGCCCTCGTTCAGGGTGGCGGTGAGCAGGGTGCGGGCCACCTGGGCCGGGTCCCGCTCGGCCAGCAGGTCCCGCAGCTGGTGGTAACCGAGCTGGTCGCTGACCCCGTCCGTGCAGAGCAGCCAGGTGTCGCCGGTACGCAGCGGGACGGCCAGCACGTCCGGCTCGGGCTTGTCCGGGTGCCCGACGTAGCGCAGCAGCTGGTAGCGGGCCCGGGCCGCCTCCGGTGAGTTCGCCGGCCACCAGCCGTGCAGCACGCCCAGCCAGGCCATGGTGTGGTCGACCGTCATCAGCTCCAGCAGCCCGTCGCGCAGCCGGTACGCCCGCGAGTCGCCGAGCTGGACGAGCCAGCCCTGCCCGCCGTCGGGCTCGGCCACCAGGGCGGTCAGCGTGCAGCCGGTCAGCCCGGCCAGGCCCGCCCCGACCTGGCGTACCCGGAGCTGGGTCTCGGCGGTGGCGGCGCGCAGCTCGCGCGCACCGACGGCCGGCCAGCCGGCGTGGATCCGCTCGACGAACGTGGCGATCGCGGTGGCGCCGGCGGCCCGGCTGCCCTCCCCGTCGCCCATGCCGTCGGCGACGGCGGCGAGCGGCAGCTCGGGGTCGACGTGCAGGACGTCGAAGTTCTCCGGGTAGTGGTGCCCCACCACACTGCCGCCGGCGACTTCCAGGGTGAGCCGCCCGACGGTCAGCCGGCGGGCGGCCTCGACGGGGCGGTCCAGGGAGCGGTGGCGGAACATCAGCGGACCGTAACACCGCCCAGCGGCTCTGCCCGGCGCGTCGCCGCCGTGTCGGCACACGGCGTTTGTCAACCAGGGTTGACAAACCCTCGCTGTCAACCTATGTTGACAGCATGAGTCAGGCGACGGAACTCGCGGCGGCCGCCGGCAGCACCGACCCGAAGGTCGGGCTCCGGGCGGTGCTCGCCCTGCGCCGGCTGCTCGAGCGGCTGGAGGTGGTCCAGGTGGACAACGCCCGACGGCAGGGCTGGTCCTGGCAGGAGATCGCCGACGCGCTCGAGGTCAGCCGGCAGGCGGTCCACAAGAAGCACGCCGGGCGACCGGCGGTGCCCGGAAGCTGGGAGGCGTGATGTTCGAACGGTTCACCGACCGGTCCCGGACGGTGGTGCGTCACGCGCTCGACGAGGCCCGCGCCGAGGGCCGGCGTCCGGTCGGCACCGAGCACCTGCTGCTCGGCGTACTCGCCGACGGCGACAACCTGGCCGTCCGGGTGCTGGCGCAGTGTGGCGTCCGGGCCGAAGAACTGCGCGCCGCGGTGGCCCGGCACGTCGCCCCCGGAGTCGACGGTCTCGGCGAGGCCGACGCCGCGGCGCTGCGCGAGATCGGCATCGATCTCGCGGCGATCGTGGCGCGGATCGAGGAGTCCTTCGGCCCCGACGCGCTGCGCGAGGCGGCACCCGCGCCGCGCCGCCGTTGGGGTCGCCGCCACGACGACGGCCGGTTCTCGCCCCGGGCGCGGAAGGCACTGGAGCTCTCCCTGCGCGAGGCGATCCGGCTGCGCCACCGCCACATCGGCACCGAGCACATCCTGCTCGGGCTGCTCCGAGAGGGGAACGGTCTGGCCGCGCTGGTGCTCACCGAGGCCGGCGTCGAGCTCGACGACCTGCGCCGGCGGGTGGAGGCGGCACTGCGGACGGCGGCCTGACGCCCCACGACGCGGAGCGCGTCACCCGGCGGCGCCCCGGTTGAAACCTGTTTGCGGTCCACGCAACATCGGCCTCCGTCGACTCGCCGACCCGTCGCAGGTGCCGCACACTGACGCCGTGGACGGTGGAGACGACAAGGGCCCGGTGCCCGCGGACAATCCCGCGCCGCGCTCGGCGGTGGTGGTCAACCCGGTGAAGGTGGCCGACCTCGACGAGTTCCGCCGGACGGTGGACGGCGCCCTCGCCGCGGCCGGCTGGCCCGCGCCGGCCTGGTACGAGACCACGGTCGAGGACCCGGGTCGCGGCCAGGCGGGGGAGGCGGTACGGGCCGGGGCCGAGGTCGTCTTCGCGTGCGGTGGCGACGGCACGGTGCGGGCCTGCGTCACCGCGCTCGCCGGCACCGACGTGGCGTTGGCCGTGCTGCCCCAGGGCACCGGCAACCTGCTCGCCGCCAACCTCGGCCTCGCCAACGAGCTGGCCGCCGGGCTGGAGGTCGCCGTCGAACGCGGGAGGCGGCGGCTCGACGTCGGCGCGGTCGGCGAGCAGTCCTTCGCCGTGATGGCCGGGATGGGCTTCGACGCGCAGATGCTCGACGCCACCTCGGAGACGACCAAGCAGCGGATCGGCTGGCCGGCCTACCTCGTAGGGGCCGCGAAGCACCTGCGGGACCGGCCGATGCGGGTCGCCATCCGGCTCGACGGCGGCCCGTCGCTGCGCCGGCGGGCACGCTCGGTCCTGGTCGCCAACGTCGGGCGGCTCCAGGGCGGGGTACGCCTGCTCGCCGACGCGGAGCCCGACGACGGCTGGTTCGACGTCGCGGTGCTCACCCCCCGTACGCTCGGTCACTGGCTGGCGATGGCGTGGGCCCTGGTCCGCCGGCGCGGTTCCGTGCCCCGGATGGAGGTGTTCCGGGCCCGGAAGGTCGTGATCACCAGTAACCGGGCCCAGCCCCGGCAGCTCGACGGGGACCTGATCGACCCGGGCCGGTCGCTGACGGCCGAGATCCGACCCCGGGCGCTGTGGTTGTGCGTACCGCGGCCGCAGCGCGACCCCGACCTGTCGGTGGACGCCGGCGCGGCGGCCGAGCGCGGCGAGCGCCTGGTCGAGGAGGCCCGCCGTGAGTAGCACCAAGCTGGTCCCCGAGACCGGGTTGATGGCGGAGTACGAGCTCTCCGCCGACGACGCCTGGCACACCCTGCGCCGCCACGGCGGTTGGTGCCTGCTGCGGGACGCCTTCATCCGGTTCCGCTACGGCGACGGCTTCAGCCACTCCCGGGCGCTGGCGTTGCAGCTCTGCCTGGCCGTGGTGCCGTTCCTGATCGCGCTCACCGGCCTGATCACCGACCTCGGTGCCGAGCAGGGCGGCAAGGTGGTCGCCGACACCGTTCTCGCGCTCACCCCCGGCCAGAGCGAGTCCGTCGTGCACCAGCTGCTCGCCGACGGAGAGCACACCGAGCGCGCCGGTGAGCTGGCGCTGTTCCTCGGGCTGCTGACCGGGCTGGTCGCGCTCACCAGCACCATGGCCCAGATCGAGCGGGGCGCGAACCGCATCTACGGCGTCGAGCGGGACCGGCCCGCCCTGGCCAAGTACGTCCGCGCCGCCGTCCTCGCGGTGACCGCCGGCGTGCCCGCGCTGGCCGGATTCCTGATCCTGGTCGGCGGCCGGGCGATGGGCGACTCCGTTCAGCGGCACTACGAGTGGGGTGCCGTCGCCAACGCCGGCTGGGACGTGATCCGCTGGCCGCTCAGCCTCGGACTCACCGTGCTGGCCGTGGCGGTGCTGTTCCGGCACGCGCCCCGGCGCAAGCAGCCAGGCCTGTCCTGGCTGCTCTTCGGCGCCGGATTCGCCACCGTGCTCTGGTGGCTGGCGAGCCTGCTGCTCGCGGCGTACGTCAAGTTCGGCGGCGGCTTCGGCCAGACGTACGGCGCGCTGACCGGGATGATGGCCCTGCTGCTCTGGGCCAACCTGACCGGGATGGCCCTCTTCGGCGGGCTGGCCTTCGCCGCCCAGCTGGAGGCGATGCGGATCGGCGTGGCGGAGCCCGCCCAGCCCGACCACTGGGAGCCGGAGGCCGAGCGCCCGGAGCCCGTCGGCGTCGGCGAGACAACCGCCCGCTGACGATCCGCGAGGGTGTACGTGGACCTCGAACCGGGTACAGCGCGCCTCGCGGCAGACAAGGGGAGGTGCGGGGTGACTGCGGTCAGAGAGATGACGCGACGGCCGTTCGGCCAGTTCGCCGGGCGCAGCGTCGCCGGGCTGCTCGCCGTCGCCGGCGCGGGCGTCGGGTTCGGCGTGCTGCTCATGCTGGTCCGGTTCCACTGGGGGCCGCTCTACCACGCCGACCGGGAGGCGGCGGCGTGGTTCAACGGGCTGGTGGCTCCGCACCACGCCCTGGTCACCGTGCTCCGGGCGATCACCGACCTGGGCGGCCGGCCGGTGCTGATCTGGCTGGTCACCATCGCGGTGGTCGGCCTGCTCATCCGTCGCCAGGCCCGGCTGGCGGTCTACCTGATCATCACCGGGGTCGGCGGGCTGATCCTCGACCCGTCCCTGAAGGCGCTGGTCGGACGGCTTCGCCCGGTCGTCGACGTGCCGATCACCCACGCACCCGGAAACAGCTTCCCCAGCGGGCACGCGCTCGGCTCGTTCGTCGCGTACGGGGCGCTACTGCTGGTCTTCCTGCCGGCCATGGCGCCGCGCTGGCGCAAGCCGGCCATCGCCGTCGTCGGCGTGCTGGTCTTCCTGATCGGGCTGACCCGGATCGCGCTGGGCGTGCACTTCGTCTCCGACGTGCTCGGCGGCTGGCTGCTCGGGGCGGCCTGGCTCGGTGTCTCCGCGTACGCCTTCCGGCTGTGGCGGCGCGAGCGCGGCCGCCCGGTGCCGCCGATCAGCGAGGGCCTGGAGCCGGAGGCGGGGGAGGAGATCACCCCGGCGCCGGACGAGGAGCGCGTGCTGGAGCACCCCCGCTCGTCCGTCGCCGAGCTGCTGGTCGGCTGGGTGCTCGTCTTCGGCGTCCTCTACGCCTTCGGCATGTACGTCAGCTACCACGCCAAGGGCACGTTCTTCGACACCCTCGACACCGAGGTGCCGCGCTGGTTCGCGGCCCGGCGCACCGACCCCCTCACCGAGCTGAGCTGGTGGTGGAGCAAGTTCGGCGATACCCACGCCATCCTGCTGGTCTCGCTGGTGTTCTGCCCGCTGGTGCTGGCCGTCTGGAAGCGCTGGCGGCCGGTGCTCTTCGTGGTGCTGGCGATGTTCGGCGAGCTGAGCCTCTTCCTCGTCACCGCGCGGGTGGTCGAGCGACCCCGCCCGCCGGTGGCGAACCTGGACGGCCACCTGCCGACCTCGTCCTACCCGTCCGGGCACATCGCGGCCACCATCTGCCTGTGGGCCGCCATCGCACTCATCGTCTTCCCCCGGACCGACCGCTGGTGGCGGTGGCTCTTCGTGGCGCTGGCCGTGATCATGCCGGTCGGGGTGGCCGTCTCCCGGATGTACCGGGGCATGCACCACCCGACCGACTTCATGGGCGCGATCCTGCTCGGCGCCCTCTGGATCGGGCTGCTCCACTGGGTGGTCCGCCCCAACGCCGACCTGCGCGACGGCAACCGGCCGGCCATCGAGTCGGAGCAGGTGCACCAGCTGGGTGACGAGCTGGCCAGGGCCGGCCGCGAGGAATGACCGGACGCCGATGCTGCGGGTGATGACCTGGAACATCCTGACCGGCGGGCGGGACCGGGACGGGACCGACCGGTGGGACCGGATCGTCGCGGTCGTCGCCGCGCAGCGCCCCGACGTGCTGGCCCTGCAGGAGCTGCGCGGCCTCCACCGGGACCGGCGGATGGCGGAGCTGGCGGGCCGGCTGGGGATGGTGCCCCACCTGGCCCGCTCCTGCTTCGGGCAGCCGGTCGCGGTGCTGGTCCGCGCGCCGCTGCGGGTGCTCCGCTCCGGCCGGGTACGCCGACCCTTCCACCACGCCGCCGCCCGGGTGCAGGTGGCCACCGGGGCGGGGCCGCTGACCGTGTTCAGCACCCACTTGAACCCGTACTCGGGCGGGCGGCGGCGGATGGAGGCGGACTGGCTCGCGGTGGCGATCCGGCGCACCGGAGGCCCGCTCGCCCTGCTCGCCGGGGACCTGAACACGCTCGACCCGGCCGTCGACCACACCGCGCGGCTGGCCGGCCTGCCCACCCTTTACCGGCGGCGGCACCTGCGCCGCGACGGCCGTACCGTCGACACCCGCGCGGTGTCCCGGCTGCTCGACGCCGGTCTGGTCGACCTGTGGCACCACGCCGGGCGCGGCGAGCCGGACGGGCCGACCGTGCCGACCCGGTACGGCGGGGCCGAGTTCGCCGCGACGCGCCTGGACTACCTGCTCGCCACCCCGGAGCTGGCCACCCTTACCCGCGCGGTCCGGGTGGTCCGGGGTGGGGACGCCGACACCGCCTCCGACCACTATCCGGTCGTCGCCGAGCTGGCGCTGGCCCCCGACTGAGCCGGCCGTCCGCCCTGGGCCTGCGCCGCTGACGCCCGCCCCCGGGGCTCAAAGGATCAGGTTCAGCAGCACGGTCAGCACCACCGAGGCGAGCACCGAGAAGAGGATCATCAGCAGGCAGCCGAGACCGCCCCCGGCGGGGCGGATCTCCGTGTTCCCGATACGCATGGACTCCACCCTCTCAGCGGGTCACAGCTCGCGGAGCCGGGGCAGCAGCTCCTCCTGCGCCCAGTCCAGGAACATCGGCTGGCTGTCGCCGCCCACCTGGACGAGCGCCACGTGGGTGAAGCCGGCATCGACGAACTTCTTGAACGCCTCGACATGCCGGTCCACGTCCGGGCCGCAGGGGATGGCGTCGGCCACGTCCTCCTCGCGGACGAACCGGGTCGCCGAGGCGAACGAATCGGGCCCGGGCAGTTCCGCGTTGACCTTCCAACCCAGGCCGAACCAGCGGAACTGGTCGTGCACGATCTTGCGGCACTCGGCCTCGTCCGGGCCGTAGCAGATCGCCACCTGGCCGTAGCGGGGCCGGCCGGCGCCGCCGGCGTCGTCGTACATCTGGATGAGGCGCCGGTCGGGTTCGGTGGCGATCAGGCCGTTGCCGTACTCGGCGGCGAGGGTGGCGGACTGCCGGCCGGAGGCGGCGACGGCCATCGGCACCGGACGCTCCGGCCGGTCCCAGACGTACGCGTCGGGGACGTCGAAGTGGTTGCCGGAGAAGGTCAACGTCTCGCCGTTGAGCAGCGGCCGGATGATCTGGAGTGCCTCCTCGAACATCTCGTGCCGCTGCTGCACGTGCGGCCAGCCGCCGATCACGTGCTCGTTCAGGTTCTCTCCGGCGCCCAGACCGAGGGTGAACCGGCCGTCCGAGAGCACCCCGACCGTGCTCGCCTTCTGCGCCACCACCGCCGGGTGGTAGCGACGGATCGGACAGGTGACGAAGGACATCAGCCCGACCCGGCCGGTGGCGTGGGCGACGGCGCCGAGCACCGACCAGGCGTACGGGGAGTGGCCCTGCGCGTCGAGCCAGGGGTAGTAGTGGTCGGACATCACCAGGTGGTCGAAGCCGGCGGCCTCGGCGCGTACGGCATGGTCGACCAGGTGCTTCGGGCCGGCCTGTTCGCACATGAGGGTGTAGCCGACGTTCACCATGGCGCATCTCCTTCCCGGGGCAGATCGTCACCAGATACCCCGGCGGAGGGCGGCCAACCGTGGTGTCCCCTTCCGGTCCGGGGCTCCTTGACGGCGGGAGGCGCGCTGCCTACCGTCCGGGCTTAACCGGTTCAGGCCGGTTGGCGCACCATCCTGTGGTGGGGGTGATCGCTCCTGTGGCGGCTCGTGGGCGACCCGGGCCGCCACAGTCCGCCGCCCGAGGGGGGGCGATCAACTTAACCGGTTGCCTCCCGCGCTCCATCGCCCTACGCTGATGCCTGCGTCCGCCGGGAGCCGGGCGGCGGCTGTCGGGCTCAGCCGCCTTGTCATCACCACCGCACCCCCATCTGGGCACGGGGGAGACCTCCCTGAGGACAGTCATGAAGAAACTGCTCTCCGTCGCGGGCGCCGCCCTGCTGACGGTCCTCGCCGCCGTCTTCGCCTTCGGGCAGCCGGCGCACGCCGCGGCCGGCTTCTCCGTCTCGAACGGTCGGCTCTACGACGCCAACGGCAACGAGTTCATCATGCGTGGCGTCAACCACGCGCACACCTGGTATCCGCAGCAGACCAGCTCGTTCGCCAACATCAAGGCACTCGGTGCGAACAGCGTGCGGGTGGTGCTGGCCAGCGGCGACCGCTGGGCCAAGAACGACACCGCCGACGTCGCCAACGTCGTCTCGCTGTGCAAGGCCAACAAGCTGATCTGCGTCCTGGAGGTGCACGACACCACCGGCTACGGCGAGCAGAGCGGCGCGATCACCCTGGACCGGGCGGTCACCTACTGGCTGAGCATCGCCAGCGCCCTGCAGGGCCAGGAGAAGTACGTCATCGTCAACATCGGCAACGAGCCGTACGGCAACCAGGGCTACGGCACCTGGGCCACCGACACCGCCAACGCCATCAAGCGGCTGCGCGCCGGCGGCCTCACCCACACCATCATGGTGGACGGCCCGAACTGGGGTCAGGACTGGTCCTTCACCATGCGCGACAACGCCGCCACGGTCTTCAACGCCGACCCGGCCAAGAACACGATCTTCTCGATCCACATGTACGGCGTCTTCAACACCGTCGCCAAGGTCAACGACTACCTCGACCGGTTCCGCACCGCCAAGCTGCCCATCCTGGTCGGCGAGTTCGGCAACCTCCACTCCGACGGCGACCCCGACGAGGACGCCATCATGGCGTACAGCCAGGCCAACGGGATCGGCTACCTGGGCTGGTCGTGGAGCGGCAACGGCGGCGGCGTGGAGTACCTGGACATGACCACCAACTTCAACCCGAACAGTCTGACCAGCTGGGGCCAGCGGATCTTCAACGGGGCCAACGGCATCAGGTCGACCGCGAAGGAGGCGTCGGTCTACTCCGGCACCACCCCGCCGTCCTCGCCGCCGCCCTCGACCCCGCCGCCCACCACGCCCCCGCCGAGCAGCCCGCCGCCCACCACGCCGCCGGCCAACGGCGGCTGCACGGCGAGCTACGCGATCACCAACTCGTGGCCGGGCGGCTTCCAGGCTGAGGTCCAGGTGAAGGCCGGCTCGTCGGCGATCAACGGCTGGACGGTGAAGTGGACCTTCGCCAACGGCCAGACGGTCACCCAGGTCTGGAGCGCCACGGTCACCAACAGCGGCTCGGCGTACACCGCCCGCAACGTCGACTACAACGGCAAGCTCGGCGCCGGGGCCAGCACCAGCTTCGGTTTCCTCGGCAGCTGGAACGGCACGAACTCGATCCCCGCGGTGACCTGCACCGTTAGCTGATCGCCCGGGCACCATCGGTGGCCGGGTCCGCGCTGGCCCGGCCACCTTCCCGGGCCGGAATCAGCCGGGAGCGGAGGCCAGCCGCGCCGCGCGCATCGTCAGGTAGTGCTGCTCGGGCAGGCTGGTCGTGCGTCCGGCCGCCGCCCGGTAGTGCGCGACCGCCGCCTCCCGGTCGCCGGCCATCTCGTACAGGTGCGCCCGCGCCGCGTCGAGGCGGTGGTGCCCGGCCAACCGGGGATCGGCGGCCAGGGCGGCAAGGGCGTCCAGCCCGGCGGCCGGGCCGTGCACCATCGCGGTCGCCACCGCCCGGTTGAGCGAGACCACCGGGTTTCCGGAGAGCCGCTCCAGCACCTGGTAGAGGGCGAGGATCTGCGGCCAGTCGGTCTGCGCGGCGGTGGGCGCCTCGTCGTGCAGCGCGGCGATCGCGGCCTGGAGCTGGTACGGCCCGACCGGTCCCCGAGCCATCGCCCCGGTGACCAGCGCGGTCCCTTCGGCGATCGCCGCCCCGTCCCATCGGCCGCGGTCCTGGTCGGCCAGGGAGATCAGCTCGCCCGACGGGCCGGTCCTGGCGGCGGCGCGGGCGTCGGTGAGCAGCATCAGGGCGAGCAGCCCGGTCAGCTCGCTGTCGTCGGGCAGCAACGCGTGCATCGCCCGGGTCAGCCGGACGGCTTCCTCGGACAGGTCCAGCCGGCGCAGGTCCGCGCCGAGGCTGGCGGTGTGCCCCTCGGTGAAGATCAGGTAGAGCACGTGCAGCACCGCCGCGAGCCGGGCCTGCCGCTCTGCCTCGTCGGGCATCCGGAACGGCAGCCCCGAGGCGCGGATGCGCTGCTTGGCGCGGCTGATCCGCTGCGCCATGGTGGCCTCCGGGACGAGGAAGGCGCGGGCGATCTCGGCGGTGCTGAGCCCGCCCACCGCCCGCAGGGTCAGCGCGATCGCCGAGGCCGCCGACAGCGTCGGGTGACAGCAGAGGAAGAGCAGGACCAGGGTGTCGTCCCGGTCCGTGATCAGCGGCTCGTCCGCCCCCGGCGCGGTCCGTCGGTCGTCGCCCTCCCGCCGGGCAGCGCGGTCCTCCCGGTCGCGGCGGGCCGCCTCGGCCCGGACCAGCTCGATCATCCGGCGGTACGCGACCTGGACGAGCCAGCCACGCGGGTTGTCCGGCAGCCCCTCGGCCGACCACTGGGTCGCCGCGTCCAGCAGCGCCTCCTGCACCGCGTCCTCGGCGGTGGCGAAGTCACCGAACCGGCGGGCGAGCACGCCGAGGACCTGCGGCGCCAGCTCGCGCAGCAGGTCCTCGACGGTCCGTTCCGGCGTGCCCAGCTGTCACATCTCCTGCGGCGGCGCCGACATGACCGGGTGCACCTCGATCGGCATGTTCAGCGGTCGCCCGCCGGGGCCGGGCGCGGTGGAGATGTACGCGGCGATCTCGACCGCCCGCTCCGGGGTCTCGCAATCCACGATCCACCAGCCGGCGAGGAACTCCTTGGTCTCCGCGAACGGACCCTCGGTGACCACCGGGGCACCGCCCTCACCCGCCCGGACGATCCGCGCCTGCTGTGGCCCGCCCAGGCCCTCCGCCTGGACCCACTCCCCGTCGGCGGTGAGCTTCGCGTTGACCTCCCCCATGAACCCGATGTGCGCCTGGATCTCCTCCGGGGTCCAGGTGTCGATCGACGGGAAGTCGGCCCCGGCGGCGCTGAACTGCATCAGCAGCATGTACTTCACGGTTCGCTCCTCACGCCTCTGCACCGATTCTCGGTGCTTCCACCCTCAGGTAGAAGCTGCCACCCCGGTTCTCGACATCCGCGGCGAAGAGAAATTCCGAGTCGACCGACTTCCCTCACAGACACTTCCCAGCCGCCCAGTTTACGGTGCCTCTCGTGGCCCACGCGTTCCAGCTTGGAGCGTGCCGACGGTGGAAGCGGGAGTGGCGATGGTCTTCAAGAAGATGCTGAGTGCGTTCGGGGTGGGTGGCCCGAGCGTCGACACCGTCCTGGCCAACCCGAACACCCGGCCCGGCCTGGCCCTCGACGGGCACGTCAACCTGGTCGGCGGCGACGTGCCGGCCAGCATCGAGCAGATCACCGTCGGCCTGGTCACCCGGGTGGAGGTCGAGCGCGGCGACTCCGAGTACGCCGGCACCATGGAGTTCCACCGGATGCCGGTCAGCGGCCCGCTGGAACTGGCCCCGAAGCAGCAGCTCGCCATCCCGTTCCAGCTCCCGATGCCGTGGGAGACCCCGGTCACCGACGTCTACGGGCAGCGGCTGCGCGGCATGACCATGGGGCTGCGTACGGAGCTGGCGGTGGCCCGGGCGGTCGACAAGACCGATCTGGACCACGTCGCGGTGCACCCGCTGCCGATCCACGAGCGGATCCTCGAGGCCTTCCAGACGCTCGGCTTCCGGTTCAAGCACGCCGACCTGGAGCGCGGTCACATCCACGGCGTGCAGCAGACGCTGCCGTTCTACCAGGAGATCGAGTTCTTCGCCGCACCGCAGTACGCGCAGGTCGTCAACGAGGTCGAGCTGACCTTCGTGACCAGCCAGCGGGGCGTCGAGGTGATCCTGGAGTGCGACAAGCGCGGTGGATTCCTCAGCCCCGGGCACGACGTCTTCGGCCGGTACACCGTCCCGCACAGCGACGCGGGCCGCCCCGACTGGGCCCAGGTGGTGGACGGCTGGCTGCGGGAGACCACCTCGCGCTACGGCAACCTGCGCGCCCGCGGCTTCGGCGCCCCGCACGGCCACCACGGGCGCCGTGGGCCGGGGGTCGGCGGCATGGTGGCGGGTGCCGCGTTGGGCGTGGCCGGCGGCCTGGTCGCCGGCGAGCTGATCGGGGACGCCTTCGAGGGGGACTTCGGCGACTTCGGCGACTTCGAATAGGACGACGCACGACGGTGGCCCCGGGACGAATCCCGGGGCCACCGCCGCTCTCAGGTGTTGCTCACTCAGCGCCGCATTGCTCGGCGCTCCGCGAAGGACCGCCGCGACGAACCAGCCTTGGACAGACCACGGCTGAACAGGTACGCGCCGGTCAGCACGGTCAGGTACCACCACGTCAGGTTCGGGTTGGTGATCGCCAACCCCCTGGTGATGGAACTGTGCCAGTACGACGTGATCACCACGACCGCGACCGCTGCGGCGTACACCCAGAACTCGGTGGTGAGGAACGCCTGCTTCGTCTCGGTGCCCGGCGACGGCATCCGCTCCCGGTGCCCGTCCTCCATCATCGGCATCGGCCGGGTCGGGGCTTCCTGCATCGCCGCCCGGTTGGGCGCTTCCTGCGGCCGGTTGATGGCCCTGGTGGATGCAGCCTGCGTGCTCATCTGGTCCTCCTCAGGATGTCGATGAGTCGTTCCCTGCCAACCCCTCGCCCCGCTACCGCGTGTCGGCCACGGCACGGTTCGCGTTGCCGGCGGGGGCACCCTGCGTCTACCCCGGCGTGCTGGCGAGGTAACACCGGCCATCGGCCCAATAGCAGCACCGCGCGAGAGCCGGCACCGATTCCTCCCCGCCAAGGCGCATGAACCGGACACCAGGTCGCACAACGGGTGCCGCGCTGGGGGGCGGGCGGTGGTCGGTTTGGGTCGGCGGTCGTCGGGCACGCAACGAGAATCCCGAGAGATCTGCGAGGTGGTTGACGTGCGTGAGGACGACATGCGGCAGGACGCCGCCCGACGGGCCGAGGAGCGAATCGCCGGCGGCGTGTACGCCAAGGGCGCGCTCGACGAGGTCACCGTGCCGCAGACCGACGTGGAACGGGTCATCCAGGACGAGGATCCGGGCGATCCGGCGCACGTGCGGGTGGACCCGAACGTGCTGCGTGACGGCGGCCCGACCCGGGGTCAGGGCGCGGTCACCACGACCGGGGGCACCGCGGGCCCGGCCAGTGCCCGCCGGGTGGCCCGGCAGCCGGAGCGGCACCGCGGCAAGGTGGCTCCGACCACCACCGGCGATGCCACCACCGGCGGCCTGAGCACCCCGGCCGGCGGCTCGACCAGCGACGCCTCGTCGAGCGGCAGCCAGGTCGGCAATTTCACCGACGAGTGAGTCACCGGTCCCGACCGGACCATGGAAAGTGGTGGCCTCCCGAGATCGGGAGGCCACCACTCTTCGGGATCGGCGGGATCCCGCGCCGCCGGCCCGCAGCTGGGTCAGGTGGTGCGCAAGATGCCCAGGCGCTGGGTGGCGCGGGTGAGGGCGACGTAGAGGTCGCTGTGGCCGCGCGGCGACTCGGCGACGATCCGCTCCGGCTCGACCACCAGCACCGAGTCGAACTCCAGGCCCTTGGCCTGCTCGGTGGTGAGCACGACCACCCGGTTCGCCAGCTCCGGCTGCTCGCCGACGGCGGCCTCCGGCAACGCGGTGGTGACGACGGCGCCCAGCTCGGCCACCCGGCCGGTCGGCACGATCACCCCGAGTCGCCCGTCGTCCAGCCCGGCCGCCTCCCGCGCCGCCGCCTCGACCAGCTCCGCCGCGAGCCGGTCCGCGTCGACGGTGCGGTCCCACGGCGGCACCCCACTGGCGCGTACGGAGCGGGGCGGGCGCAGCGCCGGGTCGATCGCGGCGAGCACGTCGGCGGCGACCGCCATGATCTCGGCGGGGGTGCGGTAGCTGACGGTCAGCTCCTCCAGCCGCCACCGGTTTGCCACGTACGGGGCCAGGGCCTCCGACCAGGAGGGCGTGCCGGCGAGGGCACCGGTCTGGGCCACGTCGCCGACGATCGTCATCGACCGGCTCGGGCAGCGGCGCATCAGCAGCCGCCACGCCATCGGCGACAGTTCCTGCGCCTCGTCGACGATGACGTGCCCGAACGCCCAGCTCCGGTCGGCCGCGGCCCGCTGCGCGGTGGTCAGCCGCTCGGCCTCCTCCTGCCGTTCCAGCAGCCGGTCGGCGTCGATCAGGTCGGTGACGCCGAGGATCTCGCCGCCGTCCGCCTCGTCCTCGACGTCGATCGACCGGGAACCCCGGGCGATCTCCAGCACGCCCTCGGCGTACTCGCGTTGCAGCGACCGGATCCGTTCCCGGCGGGCCGCCGCGGCGCGTTCGTCCTCGCCCAGCAGCTCGGCCGCCTCGTCCAGCAGCGGCACGTCGGCCGGCGTCCAGCCGCCCGGCTGGCGGTGCAGCGACGCCCGCTCGGCGTCGGTGAGCATCGGCGCGGCGGCGGCGATCCGTTCCGGGTCGGCGTACAGGTCGGCGAGCAGGCGCTGCGAGGTGAGCACCGGCCAGAGCTCGTCCAGGGTGGCGCGGATCTCGGGTTCCTCGCGCAGCTCCCGGCGGATCTCGGCGAGGTCGGCCTCGGAGAGCAGGTTCTCCCCGCCGAGCGGGTCGGCGCCGATCCGCTCGGCCACCTGGGTGGCGAGCGCGTGCACGATCTCGATGTCGAACAGTGCCCGGGCCAGGTTGTGCGGGCGGTCCGACCGGCGTACCCGCTCCCGGGCCTCCCGGACCACGACCGGGTCGAGCGTGAGGATCTCCCGCTGCGGCAGCTCGATCTCCAGCGGCTCGTCGGGCACCCACTGTCGGTCCCGTACGGCGTTCGCCAGCACCTCGGCCATCACCGCGCGCCCCTTGAGCGCGGCGGTCCGCGCCGGCTCGGTCCGCCGGGCCTGCACCCCGGGAAAGAGGTCGGCCTGGGTACGCAGCAGCACGCCCGTCTCGGCCAGCGCCGGCAGCACCTGGGAGATGTAGCGCAGGAAGGTGGCGTTCGGACCGACCAGCAGCACGCCCCGGGTGGAGAGCTGCAGCCGATGGGTGTAGAGCAGGTACGCGGCCCGGTGCAACGCCACCGCGGTCTTGCCGGTGCCCGGCCCGCCCTGCACCACCAGCACGCCCGGCAGGTCGGCGCGGATGATCCGGTCCTGCTCGGCCTGGATGGTCTCGACGATGTCGCGCATCCGGCCGGTGCGGCCGGCGTTGAGCGCGGCGAGCAGGGAAGCCTCGCCGGTCAGCTCCTCGTGGGCGGTGGGGGAGGCGGTGGCGATGTCCAGCACCTCGTCGTTGAGCCCGGTGACCTTCCGCTCCCGGGTCCGCAGGTGCCGACGCCGGCGTACGCCCTGAGGGTTGGCCGCGGTGGCGAGATAGAACGCCCGGGCGGCCGGGGCCCGCCAGTCCATCAGCAGCGGGTCGTATTCGCCGCTGGTGTCGAAGATGCCGATCCGGCCGATGTAGCGGCGCGAGTCGTCGTCGCCGTCGAGGCGGCCGAAGCAGAGGCCGGTCTCCACCGCGGAGAACTGTTCGACCTGCTCGGCGTACATCCGGACGGTGTAGTCGCGCTGCGAGCGGGCCTGCAACGTGCCGCCGGTGGTGCGCAGCTCCTCGGTGAGCCGTCGGGCGGCCTGCTCCCGCATGCCGTCCAGCCGGTCGTAGAGCATCGAGACGTACTCCTGCTCGCGGCCGATCTCGTCGTCCTGGTGCAGCTCACCCGATACGTCGGAGTGCGTTGACAAACCGGCTCCTCGTTGGCTAAAATTCGTGCAGGAGTGGCCTTAAACAGCCATTCCTTTTTGTGTTTGAACTGAGAAAGATACCGTGTGGCCCGCCGCCGGACCAAGCCTGCCCGGCCGCCCACGGCCACGTCACCCCGCCGCGCCGCGGTCCCCCGAAGACGGAACGGGGGCCCGATCGGCTCGTGCCGACCGGACCCCCGACGGGTCCCCGCTCCCGGGTCAGCCCCTGGCCGCCTGGTAGAGCCGCTCGGGCGTCACCAGGCCGGCCAGCACCCGGCCGTCGTCGGTGAGCAGCACGCTGAACAGCTTCCCGCTGATCAGTCGACCGCTGCCCCAGTCACCGCTCACCTTCGGCAACCCGCCGAGCACCTTGGCCACCGCGTCGGCGCCGGCCGCCGGACCGCCCTGGCCCTTGTCGCCCCGGAGCGCGTCCGGGTCCGCCAGGCCGGCAGGCGCTGACGCGTCGAACCGCGCCACCACCACTGTGGTCCAGCCGGTGCCGACGGTACGCACGTCCGTACCGTTCGGTCGCCGGTCAGCGGCGGCGCCCGGAAGGCGCTTCCCGGTCGATTCGGGCTTCTCCGCCTTCTCCTCGGCGACCGTCACCCCCGGCCGTGGGTTGAACCGGAACTGGTCCGCGTCCGGGGTGCGGAAGTCGACCTGGGTGAACGCCACCTCGAACGCCGGCTTGTCGGCGCCGTCGGCGAGCACCTCGAACCGCAGCGGCACGTGCTTTTTCGCGTCCAGCGCGATGCGGACCTGATGCACCAGGGAGTCGGCGTCGCGCGGGGTGAGCACCAGCTCGTACACGTCCCGCCCGGCCACCCTCGCGGAGCGGCCGACGGTGACCGCGGTGCTCGGGTCGATCGCGGCGAGCGCCCGGTCGGCGGCATCGGCCGGGGTGGCCGGCGCGGACGGCGTCGCCGCCTCGCCTGCCGGCAGCGTCCGGTGCGAGGCGGTGTTGCTCCGGCTGTTCCACGTCCACACGTCGCGGCCGTTGCGCAGCATGTCGTGCTCGCCGAGCGTGTCGACCAGGGCGAGCCGCTGCCGCTCCGGGCCCCCGTACCAGACCCGCAGGGTGTGGGTGCCGGTGAGGAGGCTGGTCAGCTCGTTGCCGCTGGCCAGTCCGGCCAGGTCGGCGATCGGCGGCAACCCGAGGTCGGCGCGCTGCACCACCGTGCCGGAGAGCCCGTCGAGGCGGGACGTGCGCAGGTCGTCCAGGAGTTGCGCCGCGGTCCGTGGCGGCAGGGCCGGATCGGCCCCGGCGGCGAGCGTGCCGACCGCGGCGCCGCCGCCGATCACGGCGACCCCCGCGGTCACCGGGACCAGCCAGCGCAGTGCGGCTCGGTTCTTGAATATGGGCATGGGCATGATGGGCACCTCCTGACCGTAATGGTGCACGTCGGCCGCTGTGAGGGCGCTGAGGAGATCCCCTACGGGGTGTCACCTGGTGGCACCCTTGGACGCGTGCGATTGCTGGTGGTGGAGGACGAGTCGCGGCTCGCCTCGGCGTTGCAGCGGGGCCTGCAGGCCGAGGGCTTCGCGGTGGACGTCGAGTCGACCGGACCGGCCGGGCTGGACGCCGTCCGGCACGGCGGCTACGACGCGATGATCCTCGACGTGATGCTGCCCGGCCTCTCCGGGTACGAGGTGGTGCGCCGGCTGCGGGCGGAGGAGCACTGGCTGCCGGTGCTGATGCTGTCGGCCAAGGACGGCGAGTACGACCAGGCCGACGGGCTGGACTGTGGCGCGGACGACTATCTCACCAAGCCCTTCTCGTACGTGGTGCTGCTCGCCCGGCTCCGAGCGCTGCTGCGCCGGGGCGCGCCGGAACGCCCCACCGTGCTCGCGGTCGGCGACCTGCGGCTGGACCCGGCGCGGCGGCGGGTGACCCGGGGCGACCTCGAGGTGGCCCTGACCACCCGCGAGTACGCCCTCCTCAACTACCTGATGCGCCGGCCCGGACAGGTGGTCTCCAAGACGGAGCTGCTGGACCACGTCTGGGACGCCAGCCTGGACACCGCCCCGAACGCCGTCGAGGTCTACGTCGGCTACCTGCGCCGCAAGATCGGCCGGGACCGGCTGGAGACGATCCGCGGCGCCGGCTACCGGCTCGCCACGTGACCCGGAAAGGAAGGGCAGCCTCCCATCGCCTCTGGCCTGGGAAGGGCCGCCTGCCCACGCTCGGCCTGCGGGCCCGGCTGACCGCGATCGGGGTGCTCGGGCTGGCCGCCGGGTTCGCGCTCGGCGGGATGCTGCTGCTCGGCGCGCTCGGCTGGACGGTGCAGCGCACGGTCGACGCCGAAGCGTTCCGGACCGCGGACGCGGTCGCGCTGCTCGCCGCCGAGGAGGCGCTGCCCGATCCACTCCCGGTGGCCGGCGGCCAGCTTCGGGTCCAGGTGGTCGACGCCCAGGGCCGCGTCCGCGCCGCCTCGATCGACGCCGACCGGCTCGTGCCCATGCTCCGTTCCGACCAGCTGCGCGCCGGGCAGCGCCAGCGGCTGGTGGTGGACGGGCGGCGGGTCGGCCTCACCGGCCCGGTCCGGGTGGTGGCCGTGCCGGCGGGCACCCCCGCCGAGCCGCTCACCGTGCTGGTCGCCAAGTCGATGACGGACGTGCGGCACAGCCTGCGGGTGGTCGGGATCCTGTTGCTGGTGGGTTTCCCGCTGCTGGTCGCCGGGCTCGCCGCGGTCGCCTGGCGGGTGATCGGCGCGACCCTGCGCCCGGTGGAGTCGTTGCGCCGCGGCGCCGCCGAGATCACCGGCCGGGCCGGGCCCGGGCGGCTGCCCGTACCGGCCGCGTCGGACGAGATCCAGCGGTTGGCGATCACCCTCAACGACATGCTCGACCGGCTGGCGGCCGCCCGGGCCCGGCAGCGGGCCTTCGTGGCCGACGCCGCGCACGAGCTGCGCAGCCCGCTGACCAACATGCGTACGGAGCTGGAGGTGGCCCGGCGGCTGGGCGACGCGACGGAGTGGCCGGCGGTGGCGGAGAACCTGCTCGCGGACACCGACCGGCTGGCCCGGCTCGTCGACGACCTGCTGCTGCTGGCCCGCCTCGACGAGCAGCCGGCCCGGCCGGACGGGCCCCCGTCGCGGGCGGTGGGCCCGGTGGAGCTGGGCGAGCTGCTGCGCGACGTCGCCGACCGCTACCCGTCCCCGCCGGTGGGCCTCGCGCCGGCACCCGGGCCACTCTGGACCGAGGGCGACCCGGAGGAGCTGCGGCGGGTGCTCGCCAACCTGGTGGAGAACGCGCTGCGGCACGCCCACGGCGAGGTGCGACTCGACGTCAGCGGCCCGCACCCCGACCCGCCGGTGCCCGGGCAGCGCGGGGCGGGCCCGGGGCAGCGGGCGTACCACCTGGTGACCGTCACTGACGACGGGCCCGGCATCCCGGCCGCCGACCGGGAGCGGGTCTTCGCGCGGTTCACCCGGCTGGACGACGCTCGGGCGCGCGACGCCGGCGGTGCCGGCCTCGGCCTGGCCATCGTGCGTGAGCTGGTCCGCCGCGCGGGCGGCGCCGTGGACCTCGCCGATGCCGGGCCGGCGGACGCCACGACGGCCACCGGGCCGGGACTGCGGGTGACCGTACGGCTGCCGGCGCTGCTCGACCCGGACGCGGACGTCTGATCGCCGGCCCACCCGGTCGTCGTCGCGGGGATCAGCCGCGGTCGGTGCACACCGAGGGGGCCCGGGCCACCGTGTCGGTGGACCACGCCAGCGCGACGGTGAAGCAGTAGTCGGTGCTGCGGTTGAGGCCGTAGGCGATGTAGCTGTCGGTGCCGGCGGGCAGTTCGAGGAAGGTGTGCTGCGGTTGCCCCGCGCGGCCCCCGGCGACCACCACCGGTCCCTCCGCGCCGGTCGGGTACGTCCAGCTCAGCAGGATGCTGTCCCGCCGGTCGGTCAGTCGCACCTGCTGCGGCGGGGTGCCGGGGGAGGCTGCCGGCGCGGCGCTCGACGCGCCGGAGGGGGTTTCGGTCGGGGCGCTGCCGGAGGGGGTTTCGGTCGCGGCGCGGCCGGTGGTGGGGGAGGGGCCGGGCGTCGCCCGGGGGGACCGGTCCCCCCGGGACACCCCGGCGACCACGGCGATGGTGCCGAGCAGCAGCACCACGATCACCCCGGCCACCACCAGCGGGAGCCATGGGGTGGTCCGCCCCTCGGGCTCCGGCGGCCGGGGCAGGTGCACCGGCAGGTGGTGCGGGGGTGCCTCCGGTTCGGCGGCCCGCGGCACCCGGCGTACGCCCTCCGGCTCGCTCTCGGCCCGCCCGACCACGGTGGGGGGCGGTGCGCTCTTCTCGGGCCGCCAGGGCTCCTCGGCCGGCTCGTCCGGCGGCCACGGGTGGTCGTCGAGCGGGTCGTCGGCGGCCTCGGGCGGGGTGCGCGGCGTGGGCACGCTCGGGTGCCCGCCCTCCGCCCGGTCGGGCGGCCGGTAGAGCGGCTGGTCGGGGCGGGGCGGCTCGGGCGGGCCCTCGGCGGCCGGTGGAACCCGCGCGGCGGGCACGACCGGCGTCTCCCGGACGGGCGGCTCCGCAGCGACGCAGACGTGGTCCGGGTCGGCGACGGCCCGAGCCAGCCCGGCCACCTGCGCGGCGAGCGGATCGTCGGCGGGCAGGTGCAGCCGGCACAGCTCCTCGGCGAGCGTCAGGTGCTCGTGGGACTCGGCGTACCGGCCGCAGTCGCGTTCCATCTCGCCGAGCTTGGCCAGCATCTTGATGCCGCTCGGATGGCCGTCGCCGTAGACCTCGCGGTGCAGTTCCCAGGCGTCCTGCAACCGGTCGCGGGCGACGTCGCAGTGGCCGCGGGCGTATTCCACGGTGGCCAGGTCGGCGAGGGCGGCCAGCACCCGCGGCGACTCCGGCCCGTCGCGGGCGGTCAGCTCGATGATGACGTCGGAGTAGAGCCGGGCGGCCCGGGCGTCGCTGCCGACCCGGTGCAGCACCGCGGCCAGGGTGGCGGCGGTGGTGACGGTCCGCTCGTCGGAGCGGCCGTACAGCCGGGTGGCCGCCGCGTGCGCGAAGGCGGCCCAGCCGCGCGCGGAGTGCGGCTCACCGAGGGCGACCAGGACGCGGGCTTGGAGCCCGGCGGCCTCGGCCAGCTCGGCGGAGGCGTTGGCGAGGCGCAGATCGGCGTCGGTCAGCGCGTCGGCGAGGAGCCGCCGGGCACCGGCGAGGTCACCTTCGGCCACCAGGTGGTGCGCCTGGACAGTCAGTTCGCCGAAGCCGGAGGACACGCCCCATCGTGCTCATTCGACAACGGTAAGTACAACCCCTGGAGTGGATCGGGTTGGTCAGGATCCGGTCAGATGGTCGGCCAGGGTCTCGCTGATCCGGCGGAGCTGGTCCACCTGCGCGGGACTCAACGCGTCGAAGAGGTGCCGGCGTACCCCCTCGACGTGGCCGGGCGCGGCGGCGGCCAGGGTGGCGTAGCCCGCGTCGGTGAGGACGGCGAGCTGCCCCCGTCGGTCGGTCGGGCACTCCTCGCGGCGGATCCACCCGGCGGCCTCCAGCCGGGAGGCGGCGTGCGACAGCCGGCTGCGGGAGGAGCCGGTGGCGTCGGCGAGCTCGCTCATCCGCAGCCGCCGCTCCGGGGCCTCGGAGAGCCGGACCAGGATCTCGTAGTACGCGTGCGGCATTCCGGCGTCGCGTTGCAGCTCGCGGTCGAGAGTGTCCATCAGCGCCCGGGAGGCGCTGAGGAAGGCGCGCCAGGTCCGCTGCTCGTCGGGGTCCAGCCACCGGGTCATGACGCCCATAATAGCGCAACTTGTTGAACGCTCAACCAATTCGCGCTACCGTCGGCGTCATGGGAATCCACCGGCTCAACCACGCCGTCCTCTACGTCCGTGACCTCGCGCGCAGCGTCGCCTTCTACCGCGACGTGCTGGGCTTCCGTCCGGTCCCGATGACGCCGGACGGCTTCCGCGGCGCCGCCTTCCTGCAGGCGCCCGACTCCACCAACGACCACGACCTCGGCCTGTTCGAGATCGGTGCCGCCGCCGGCCCGTCGCCGGCCGGCCGGGCCACGGTCGGCCTCTACCACCTGGCCTGGGAGCTCGACACCCTCGACGAGCTGGCCACCACGGCCGAGCGGCTGGCCGCCGCCGGCGCCCTGGTCGGCAGCTCCGACCACGGCACCACCAAGAGCCTCTACGGGCAGGACCCGGACGGCCTGGAGTTCGAGATCGTCTGGATCGTCCCGGCCGACCTGCTCGACGAGGGCGCCTTCGCCGCCCGCAAGCGGATCGGCCGGCTCGACCTCGACCGGGAACGGCGACGCTACGGCGGCCAGACCCGCGGCGGGGTGGGGATCTCCGTTCCGGCCTGAACGCCGGTGCGGTAGAACGGCAGGATGTCGACCGACACCGTCCTGCGCGAGTTGCTCGTCCGGCAGCTCGACCACTGGCTGCCGGGAGCGCTGCACCGTTCCCGGCGGGCCACCCTCGCCCTCGCGTACGCCGGGAGCGACATCACCGGCGCGGAGGCGGCGCTGCGGGTGGTGGCCGAGTTCGCCGACCGGCTGCGCGGCCGGCGGCTGACCGTGCTGGTGCTCGCCGACGGCGGCGCGGCGCTGCCCCCCCAACTCGGCGCGGCGGGGACGGCGCTGCCGGCGGACGTCGCCGTGCACGTGGTGCCGGGCCACCCCGACCGGCTGCCGGTGGCGCTCAAGGCCGCCGGTGCGGCGGGCGCCCCGCTGCTGACCGTGATCGACGGCGGCGAGCCCGACCCGGCCGTGCTGGCCGCCGCCGCCTCCGGCCGCCCGGCCGAGCTGCTGATAATCACCGAGCCCGGCCGGTCCCTGCGGCCGGTGCTGACGGCGGCCGGATTCCCGCTGGTCACCGAGGTGGAGCTGGTGCCGGACGCCGACGCGCCGGTCCGGCTGGTCGGCTACGCCACCGCCTCCGACCGGGGGCTGGAGGCGCTCAAGGACGCGCTCTGGGCGGTGGACGAGTACGCCGGGGTGCGCTACCGCGACCCGGCAGACCCGGCCGGTCGCCCGGTGGACATCACCCTCGCCCCGGAGCCGGGTCCGCTGCGTCGCGAACTGCTCGCCGAGCTCGCCCGCTCCGGCCCGCGTACGGTGACCGAGCTGCGCCGCTTCGCGGTCACCTCGACGGTCTACCGGGCCGCCGACGCCAACCGCGCCGTGACCTCGCTGCTCGCCTCGGGCGCGGTGACCCGGGTGCCCGAGCACGGCCGGCTCGGCGGGGACGTGGTGATCAGCGCCGTCCCGGACACGGCTGCCGGGCCAACTGCCTGACCACCATCTGCCCCCGCTCGGCCTCGGCGCGTCATGCCCGGGACTTGTCCTGCTTCCAGGACAGCGGCCCCGGCAGGTCCACGCGATGGGCGCGGGACCGCGAGTTCCAGGACCATCGGCCGATCTTGATGCTCCACGAGGAGAAGCCGTGTTGGGTGAAGTTCAGGATCAGCGGGCCGAACTTCTGCCGCTTGCGGAACTGAATGCCCATCGGGGTTCCTCTCGTCGTCTCCGTGCCGCTGACGGCGACGAACATGCCCGACGCCGCGCGTCCGGAAACACGGGGATCCGCTTTGGACAGTGCTGCTTCACCCGGCGACGCCGCACCCCGTCAGCGCGGTTCCCAGGCGTCGGGGCGGGCGATCAGCTTGCGGACGTGGCCGGGAAGCTTCCCGCTCACCATCTCGGCCAGGCTCACCTCGTCGACGACCTGCCGCACGGCAGCGCGGACGGCCACCCACAGCCGGGGCAGGTTCTCCGCCGCGCCCTCGTACCGGGTCTCCTCGGGGCGCAGCCCGCGTACCCCGGCGAGCGGGCCGTCGACCGCGCGCAGGATCTGCCCGATGGTGATCTCACGCGGTGGCCGGGCCAGGGTGTAACCGCCCTCGGCACCGCGCTGCGCCCGGACGATCCCGGCCCGGCGCAGGTCGGCCAGGACCGCCTCCAGGAACTTGCGGGGCATGTCCTGCTCCGCCGCGATGGCCTGGGTGGACAGCAGGGTGGGGTACGCGGTGGCCAGGCTCAGTGCGGCCCGGACCGCGTAGTCGCCGCGCGCGGAGATCTGCACCCCGTCATCATGCCGAGCCGGGCCGGGCGGCGGAATCGGCGGGTGGACGGGGGCGCACCAGGCGGACGGGCAGGGGTTGCTCCCGGGCGGCCCGGAACGCCCCCGGGCTCACCCCGATCTCGCGGCTGAAGAACCGGCCGAAGTTGGTCGGCTCGGGGAAGCCGAGCTCCCGGCCGATCCCGGCGATCGGCTCGTCGGTGGCGGCGAGCAACCGGCAGGCCTGCAGCGCCACCCGCTCGTCGATCACCTGCTTGGCGCTGCGCCCGGTCGCCGCGAGGCAGGCGCGGGTGAGCGTACGCACCGAGCAGCCGATCCGGGCGGCGTAGTCCTCCACCCGTCGGGTGTGCCGGTAGCCGTGCTCCACCTCCCGGCGCATCCGCTGGAAGGTCTCCGTATCCGTCCGCGGAGCCGGCCGCTGTGTACCGGGGAGCAGTGCCAGCCGCAGCAGCAGCACGGCGAGCTGGTGGCGCAGCAGTGCCGCGGCGGCCGGCACCCCGGCGTGCCGGTCCGCGTCCACCGTCAACTGGGTCACCTCGCTGATCACCGCGTCCTCGTCCTCCCCGGCGAGCTGCCGGTACGCCGGCACCGCGTCCGGGTCCACGTCGAGGCCGCGTAGCGCGTCGGTACCCCAGCTCACCACCGTCGCGTCGAGCTGCGGGCCGCGGCAGCGCAGCGCCTGGCCCGGGCGGGCCCGCAGCAGAGTGCCGGGCCGGCAGGGCAGCGCCCGGAAGTCCAGCTCCGCGCTGCCGTGACCGCTTGAGACCAGGATGAGCAGGTCGGCGTCGAGCAGGACCGGGCGGCGCCAGCCAGGCTCGGACGCGAGGTCGCCGAGCGCGCCGGTGGTGACGTCCTCGGTCTCGTATCCGAAGGCGGGCAGGTCGGTGCGGGTTGCCGGGGAGAGCTGACCGGTAGTGACCATCGTCCCGACGTTAACCGCCCGCGACGCATTGTGCACTTCGACGTTTTCGGGCGGTAGGAGCGGGTCTTGTCGCCGGGGACGCGGGCCGGTTAGGTTACCGATCGGTAGCGCCCGGGTCGCCGGACCGATCCGCGGCCCCGGCCGACTCGCGATGGGATGGGTATGACGGATCTGTTCTCGGTCGAAGGCAAGACGGTCCTGGTCACCGGCGGTTCACGAGGGATCGGGCTGATGATCGCCCAGGGTTTCGTGCGGGCCGGCGCGAAGGTCATCATCTCGTCGCGGAAGGCCGACGTCTGCGAGACGGTGGCCAAGGAGCTTTCCGCCGAGGGGCGCTGCGAGGCGATCCCCGCCGACCTGAGCCGCGACGAGGGCGCGCTGGGGCTGGCCGCGGCCGTCCGGGAGCGCACCGACCGGCTCGACGTGCTGATCAACAACGCCGGTGCCACCTGGGGCGCGCCGCTGGAGTCATACCCGGAGAGCGCGTTCGACAAGCTCTGGGCGGTCAACGTCAAGGCCGTCTTCCGGCTCACCACCGCGCTGCTGCCGGCGCTGCGCGCGGCAGCCAGCGCCGACGACCCGGCCCGCGTGATCAACATCGGGTCGATCGACGGCCTCCGCGTGCCGTGGATGGAGGTGTACGCCTACTCGGCCACCAAGGCGGCCGTGCACATGCTCACCCGCAGCCTCGCCCACCAGCTCGCCGGCGAGCAGATCACGGTCAACGCGATAGCGCCCGGGCCGTTCGAGAGCAAGATGATGGCCTTCGCCCTGGACGAGCCGGCGTCCCGGGCGGCCATCGAGCGGCAGGTGCCGCTGGGCCGGATCGGCCGTCCCGAGGACATGGCGGGCACGGCGATCTACCTGTCGTCCCGGGCCGGGGCGTACCTGACCGGGGCGGTGATTCCGGTCGACGGCGGCATCACCACGCACGGGTGACTCGTGGCGCACCCGGAGCCGGGTAGCCGGAGCCGCGCGGACTCGGCAGATCCGCGCGGCACCGGTGTGCGTCGTCAGCGGCCGGCGAGCAGCCGGTTCACCGCCGTGTCGACGTCCAGGTGCTCGGCCTCCCGGCCGCGCGGGACGACGACGTAGGTCCGGCGCAGGAAGCGCACGAGCACGCTGCGTGGGACCTCGAAGAGAGCGTTGCCGTCCGGGGACGACAGCGCGAGCGCGACGAAGTCGCCGCGCGGGGTGGCCCACGGCCAGACCCGGACATCGCCGATGCCGGCTGGCTCGTCGAGCCCGGTGACCAGCAGTTCGCGGGCGAACGACCAGCTCACCGCCTCGCCGCCGGCTGATTCGGCGTGGAACAGGACATGGACCGCATACGGGTCAGCAGGGTCGTAACGCAGACTGGCACGCACCGGCAAGGCGGTGGCGTCAGGCGCGACGAGCCTTAGCGACGTCTCGACCTCTACGGTCGTCGGTCGAATCACACTCATGGACGTTCTCCCCCCGGCACCGCTGCGGAACGCGCGTGTCCCGCTTTTCCCATACTCAGGCGCTACTCCTGGCTACGCTCCGCCATACGCTGACTTCACCCAGTGGTGGGAAGGGGGTCGAAGGCGCCTCGAGAATGTGAAAATTCTTGTAGGATTTCCGCTTCTGCCCAGTTCCGCGATCCCGCCCGGCAACGGGTGGTTCAGTCGTCGACTTACTCCGGTAACGTCCAGTCCTCAACGAGGGTGACGGTCCCGGGCGACACTAGGGGTGGAAATGGTCACGAAGGGTTCCTCAGTGGAGCCGAGGGCCACGGCCGGGCCGCCGAAAGGAGCAGCCCGAACAGCCGAAAGGCGGGGGTTCGAGGTGCCTGTGGATCATGACTCCCGGGGCTCGAACGACGCCCCCCGGGACGTTTCCGGCGTCGCCGTCGAGCCGCGGCGCCGGGGTCGATGGCGGAATCGGGTGCACACCACCCTCGACCTGATCCGCGCCAACCCCACCGGCCGGGTCACCCTCAAGATCGCCATCGCCGTCGCCGGCGCCATAGTGGTCACCGTCGGCATCGTGCTCATCCCGCTGCCGGGGCCCGGCTGGCTGCTGGTGATCGCCGGGCTCGGCATCTGGGCGATCGAGTTCATCTGGGCGCGCCGGCTGCTCACCTTCACCCGGCGGAACGTCCACGCCTGGACACGATGGGTGACCAGACGGTCGCTGCCGGTGCGCCTCGTGCTGGGCGCGGTCGGGCTGGTGTTCGTGGCCGTCGTGCTGTGGCTGTCGCTGAAGTACAGCCTCGGCATCGACGTGGTGGCGCGGATCCTGCACTACCTCGCGGCGAACTGACGACCTGCCGACCCCGGATTTTTGGTCTGCGTTCTCGATCAGGTAGAGTCATCGGCGCTGAGGGCGATTAGCTCAGCGGGAGAGCGCTTCGTTCACACCGAAGAGGTCACTGGTTCGATCCCAGTATCGCCCACCATCGAAATAGCGAAGCAAGAGGCACCCTCGCGAGAGGGTGCCTCTTGCTGATTGAATCGCTAGTCGTCGTTGGAAGTCAGCGGATCGTCAGCGAACGCGTCACGGATGCGTTGATCTCGTCCGCCCGACCGGTGGGTGTAGAGGTTCAGCGTGGTCGACGGTTCTCGTGGCCCATCACGGCCTGGACGTCGTTGACCGGGACGCCGCGCGACACCAGCTCGGTCGCGTACGAGTGGCGCAGGTCGTGGAAGCGCAGCCCACCCGGCGTCATCTTCGCCACGTGTGCGACCGCTTCCCGCTCGGTGGTGAACTCTGCGCTCCACTTGACGCCCCCCGTGTTGACCCAGGCTGCCCGCCACTTGAAGTGGCCGAGGCGGCTCACGTCCCCAAGTAACCCGGCGCGGACCAGCGACGGCCGCCAGACGCGAGCCCGCAACAGGGTCCGACGCAACGGGCCGGCGGACGAGTTGGTGAACACCTCACCGCGAGGGCCGGCCGGGAACGCCTCACGATGCGCCGCCAGCAGCTCGGCCGCGAAGTCCGGCACCGGGACGGTACGGCGGCCTGCCCGTGACTTCGGGTAGGGCTTGATCGTGACCGTGCGCGCAACCTCGACGGCGACCCGGACGACCTCGATCGTCTTCGTGATCAGGTCGAGCGATTTCCAGCGGAGCACAGTGCACTCGCCCCACCGTAGGCCGGTCCCTCCGGCCAACGCGACCAGGGAGCGGTAGCGATCCGGGACCGCCGTTAGGAGTCGGCCGATCAGGTCAGGGGTCAGTACATGTCCATCGGTGTCCTTCTTCCGCCGAGATGGCACCTTCACGCCCTCGCACGGATTGGCGCTGATCAGCTGGTCGCGCACGGCCGCCCGGAGAATCGAGGAGAACAGGCGGAAGCACACCGCCACCGTGGCGGGCGAACGTCGGGCGCCAGCTCGGTCACCCAGGACTGAACCGCCAGATGATCGATCCGGAACAGCGGCAGCAGATCCAGAGCGGCGAGCTTGCACCGGGTGACCGGTCCCCACCGAAGGCGAGCTTTCCGAGCGCCACGACATCAGCCGGAACACCGTGCGTCTCGCCCTGGACGTCCTCCGCAATGAAGGACTGATCGTGTCCCGACGCGGACGCGGCAGCTTCGTACGCTCCGAGCCGCCCATGCGCTACTACGCCTCACTCACCGGCTCCCGACGCAAGCGACTGGAAGAAGGCCGGCGACGGGACACCTTCAGGCAGCAGATCGAAGCCCAGGGCAAGACGGCCCGGCAGGACAGCACCGTCGAGGTTGTGCCCGCAGACGCCGAGATCGCATCGCACTTGCAGGTCCAGCCGGGCGAAGCCGTAGCCGTGCGGCGCAGAGTAATGCACGCCGACGATCAGCCATTGCAGCTCGGGGACAGCTACTACCCGCTGAGCATCGTGCAAGACAGCAAGATCATGGACCCTGCCCCGGTCGTGGAAGGCACGGACCAGGTGCTTGAAGACCTGGGGCACGTCCCGACGCGCTATGAGGACGAGATCACCTGGCGGATGCCGAGCGCGGAGGAGGCGACGAAGCTCTACCTCGGTCCCGCGACGCCAGTTGGCCGACTCCTGCGCACGAGCTTCGACCAGGAGGACCGGCCGATCGAGGTGTATCAGGTGATCCTTCCCGGGGACCGTCATGTCCTGCTGTACGAGGTTGACGCCGAATGAAGCCGACGCCGGCAACACTCACAGGCCGCCTGATCCGACTCGAACCGCTCGGGCCGCAGCACGCCGACGACCTGCTAGCCGCCGCAGCGCACGACGAGATCTGGACGTACCTCGATGAGCCAACACCCCGCACCCGCGAGGCAATCGATACGTTCATCAGCGACGCGCTACGCGACCAGGATCGCAGCCAACGACTGCCCTTCGCCCTAGTGGATCTTCGCAGCGGCAAGGCGATCGGTAGCACGAGCTACATCGACCTCCGCCCGAGCGACCGTACGCTCGAGATCGGCTGGACCTGGCTTACGCCCGGCGCCTGGGGAACCGGCGCCAACGCCGAAGCTAAGTTCCTGCTGATGCGGCACGCGTTCGAGGTGTTAGGCGTCGGACGGGTAGTGATCAAGACCGACCTGCGCAACGTGAGGTCCCAGCGGGCCATCGAGCGACTTGGAGCCCACCGTGAAGGCGTGTGGCTCAACCATCGGCTACTCAGCACTGGGCGATACCGCGACAGCGTCTTCTACAGCGTCATCGACTCCGAGTGGCCCTCGATCCGCGACAAGCTTGCAGCCTCCTTCTCGTAGTACAGGGGCAGCCAGCTGCCCTGGCGACGACGTGCCCCTGGACCTCGCGGTTCGCCAACGCCGTCGGGCCGGTGCGACTGATCAGGGCTGGGCACGGCTGGCGGGGACGGCCCCCATGATCAGCTTCCAAAGTGGAGAGCTAGCATGAAGCCGCATCCCTAAGACAAAGGAGGGCAAATGCGTAAGTTTGCGCAAAGGCTAGCGGTCCTGGTCACATCGACTGCGGTGGTAGTCGGGATCTCCGCCGCACCGGCCCAGGCAGCAACCAACCCCTACACCGGGCCTAGCGCCTGCGCCAACGACTTCGGCGGCTCCTGGACCGTCGTGACCGACGGGCACCGGGCGATCAAGAAAGGCACCGCGACGATCGGCGACGTCTACCTGACATACAACAGCGCGACCGGCGAAAACTGCGTCGCCACGATCAAGCGGATCTACGTCGGCACGGAAACGCTGGTGGGCGCGAACCTATTTATCTACGCCGTAGCGGGCTACTGGCATGACCAAGGCAACTACAAGTACTACGCCGCGGTGAAGTACAAAGCGGCCGGCCGCTGCGTAAAGTACGAGGGTTACGTGAGGTCCGGCTCGGTAGACTATTGGGGCATCCGGGACTACTACGAGAACTGCGGCAGCTGACGCCGCCAGCCTGACCCTGCTGGGGCCGGTCCTCGGACCGGCCCCAGCATCGTTTTGCTTGAGTGGGCAGCCAGGCACCCGAACTCTTGCGAGCCACACGTCACGCCCGCTGTTGTTCCACCAACACGTCACCAGGTCTTTCCCTACGCAGTGATCGTGCAAGCGTTCTGACGCGGTAGTGGCGGATGGCGTGAAGGAGGTGGGTTCCCGAGCGGACAGGCCGGGAGGGGCCCGCGGGCCGATCAAGGAGAAGGTTAGACAGGGCGGCCACGAGCGGAGCGGACAAGGCAACCAGCGTCACGCGCGGACGAGCCACAGCGATCCCCGAGGCGGCAGCGGACGGCGACGGCCGGGGTGGGTGTTGTGTTCGTGTCGGCTTGGTCGACTCGGAGCGCTTCTGGTGATCTGTTGCCGAATTGGCCTGTACTGGATCAAGGCGCTCCGCGCGGGGCGGGCCGGGGCGCGGCAAACGGCTCCTGCGGGAGCCACCGCCCCGGCGCCACAGCGCCGGGGCGGAAAGTCAGCCGGCCCGAAACCCACGCCCCGCCCCGCGCGTCAGCCTGGGTCAGTGAGGTGACCCGGTGACGAGTCCGAAGAACGACCAGGGCCAGGCGGACATGCTCTCACCCGTTCTCGACAGTCCAGAGACCCACGAAGGCAGGCGGTCACCATGGGCGGACGGAGTTTGCCGAACGGTTCGCGCGGGGCCGCTGGAGCCCCAGGGAGGGGGAGGGGTGGAGGTGGTGGGAGGGGTGAGAGGTGAGGGAGGGGCGGGGTTAGGGCTGTGCCTCCGGCGGGGCCAGACGACTCCAGGATGGAGTTGCCGAACGGTTGCGGTGGGTGGGTGGTGGGGGAGCTGCCATCCCGTCTACCACCGACCCAGGCAAGCCGAGCAGACCAGGGCCAGGGTGCCAAGGTCGTACCTCAGGGTTTCTGCGTCTGGATGGTGTTCCGGGCCGCCGGGTTGGTTGGGTGTGGCTCAAGGTCGTTTGCCGTCAGGTGGCCATGGACGAGCGGCCGCCCAGCCAGCCCAGGGCGCCTTGACCGCTGATTGAGATCTGCGAGTCGTCGCTTGCTAAGGAACTGCCGGCGGGGTCGTCCGAGGTGACCTGGATCTGGGTGCTTCGGGAGGACGGCTTGGCGCAGGTATGGGTAGGCGTTGACGCTGGCAAGCAGGCTCACCACGCAGCGGCAGCGGACGTGGCCGGGCGGGTGCTGTGGTCGACGCGAGTAGCCAACGATCAGCAGGCGATCGCGGACCTGGTCGGCCGCGTCAGTTCGGATGACGAGGTGGTGTGGGCGGTCGACCTGGTCGGCTGCGAGACAGCGCTGCTGCGGGCCATGCAGGCTTATCGCCGCGGCGAGTCGGGAGCCGGATCATCCTCGGCGGGTTGCTCTTCGCCAAGCAGTTCACGGCGCCATTCGGCGAATCGGCTCCGGAGCTTGTCCAGCGTTCGACCGGTGACGCCGTACTGGGCGAAGTCGTCGGGGTCGAGCATGGTGGCTTGTCCGAGGGCGTCGGCGAAGACGCGTCGGTCGAAGCCACGGTCGGCGCGCTGCGCGAGGGTGAGGAGGGCGTCGCGGGTGTAGCGGCCGGATCGGAGCGTGGCGTCGATGTCGATGAAATCACGAGCGAACGCTCGCCCGTAGAGTGCGCTCATCTTGTTCGCGACCGCGTCGTCAGGGTGGAGTACCGGTCCGATCGCCATGAGGATCGGTTCGTTGGCGCGCCAGTCCACGCCGAGTTCGACCTTGGAGACCCGCATGCCGTCGGTTACGGACAGCCGGGCGAAGGTGTCATACTGCCGCTCGATCTCGACGGTCAGGCCGTCGTCTCGGTAGGCGGGCACGACGGCGGCGACCGCAGCGGTGAACTCGTTGCGGCGATCCCAGGCGGTGAACAGGTCGACGTCCTCGCTGGGCCGATCCAGAAGCCGGGCGGCCTGGACCGCGTAGCCGCCGGCCAGGGCGAAGCCGTATCGATCGGCCGCGCCGAGCCCGGTTCGTGCGAGGCGTTCGTGGAAGGGGTCCACCGTTATGCCGCGTTGCTGCGGGTTGCGGCGAGTTCGGGAAAGGCGTCCTCCCAGCGCCGGCGGAGCTGGGATGGCAGCCAGAGGGTGGGCCAGAGCCGCCGGAGGAGGTCGGCGTCGAGCCAGGTGTTCAGATCCTCGACGGTACTGGCTTCGGTGAGCACCACCTTGTACATGCTGGCCAGGCGTGCCGCCCGGTTCAGGTCGTACTCGGCGTGCCCGGACCAGTCGAGGTGACGCGGAAGCGTCACCGTGCCTTCGGTGGGGCCGTGCAGCGCGGCAAGGGTCTCGGCCACCATGTAGGGCTTCCGGTCGCTGTAGGGCCGGTAGTCCGCCGGCGGCTGGGGTGATGTCCTGCGCCGGCTGATGTTGGTCGCCCGCCGGACTTCCGGTCGTAGCGCCTGACGGATCGTCTCCCGGCTGTAGCCGGTGACCCGCTGTAGATCCACCGGCCGCCAGCCGGCCGCATGAAACGCCCGCAGCTGCTCGTCCCGTTCGGTTAACGCAGCCGCCCGCGTCGCCTCATACCTGGAGACAACCCCATGCAATTCATCCTCGGAGAACCGGCCCATGCCCGTCAGCCTACTACGCTAGGCCCAGCACGCTTGGCTTCTTGTCATATCGCTATCACCGGCTTGCTTGAGCCGTATGCCGCGACGAGTGGCACGTACGGATCTGAGGGGGCCCCGGTGCAGCAATGCATCGGGGCTACCCGACCGCGTTACGCAGCGTGACTCGAGGCCGGTCGGCCGCCGGTTGAAACTGCCGATTTGAGTAGGTTGCCGGCAGCTGGTCGAGGCCGCTGGGACTGGCCGTTCCGTGGGGTTGTGTGGCGGTCAGCGGACGGCGTCGGTGAGTCGGGCAGCGAGCTCTTGGATGTGCGCGATGAGTTCGGGTGGCTCGTGGATTCGGAAGCGGAAGCCGAACGATGCGACGTAGACGGCGATTTCGTTGAGGGAGTTGGATCCGGTGTGCAGCAGACAGGTGTGCGGGTCGACCGCTTCGATGACACCGACGGTGGGCGCGACCCGTTCGGCGGCCGTCTCGGCGGCCGCATAGAGGGTGATCCGGGCCTGGTATCGGTAGGGGGCGGTGGAGACACCGTGCGCCAGGTAGCCGGCGAGGTCGACGTCGGGTGCCTGCCGGGGTGTGAAGCGAGGGCCGGTCGGGATGCGGGGACGGATCCGGTCGACCCGGTAGGTACGCCAGTCACGCCGGTCGGTGTCCCAGCCCACCAGGTACCAGCGTCGGCCGGTGTGGACCAGCCGGTGAGGTTCGGTGTCGCGTACCGCGTCGGTGCCGTCGTGGCTGCGATAGTCGAAGCGGAGCCGTTGGTGCTCGCGGCAGGCGGCGGCGACGGCGGTCAGCACGTCCGGGTCCACGGTGGGGCCGGTGGCGGGGACCGTGACGGTGACCGAGTGCAGCAGGTTGACACGGCGGCGTACGCGCGAGGGCAGTACCTGTTCGAGCTTGGCCAGTGCGCGTAGCGAGGTTTCCTCGATGCCGGTGACCGTGCCGCTGGCGGCGGTACGCAGCCCGATGGCGACGGCCACGGCCTCCTCGTCATCGAGCAGCAGCGGCGGGAGCTTCGTTCCGGCGCCGAGTCGGTAGCCGGCCGCGCCGGGGGTGGCGTGCACCGGGTAGCCGAGGTCGCGCAGTTTCTGGATGTCGCGGCGCACGGTCCGCACGTCGACCTCAAGACGTTGCGCCAGGTCGGTCCCGGTCCAATCGCGGGGAGTCTGCAGCAGGGAGAGCAGACGCAGCAGCCGGGCGGAGGTTTCCAACATGCCCGAAGTCTGCCAGCAAGCTAGGGCCGGACCTGTCCTAGCTCGCCGATAGCGTGGTGTTCATGAGCGAACAGATCACCCCGTTCCGGATCGAGATTCCCCAGGACCGCCTGGACGACCTGCGCCACCGGCTCGCCGACACCCGCTGGCCGGACGAGCTGCCCGGTGCCGGCTGGGAGGCCGGGGTGCCGCTGGACTACCTGAAAGATCTGGCCGACTACTGGCAGGCCAAGTACGACTGGCGCGCCCACGAGGCACGGCTGAACGAATTTCCCCAGTTCACCACGGCAATCGACGGACAGAACATCCACTTTCTGCACGTGCGTTCGCCCGAGCCGGACGCACTGCCGCTCATCCTCACCCACGGCTGGCCCGGCTCGGTCGTGGAGTTCATGAAGACCATCGGCCCCCTGACCGATCCCGCCCGACACGGCGGTGACCCCGCCGACGCCTTCCACGTCGTGGCCCCGTCACTGCCCGGCTTCGGCTTCTCCAGCCCGCTCGCCGGCCCTGGCTGGGACACCAACCGGGTGGCCCGCGCCTGGGCCGAACTGATGAACCGCCTCGGCTACCACCGCTACGGCGCGCAGGGCGGCGATACCGGCTCGATCGTCTCCCCCGAACTCGGCCGCATCGACCCCGATCACGTGATCGGCGTGCACGTCAACAACCTGGGCACCTTTCCCTCCGGCGATCCGGCCGAGCTGGTCGGCCTCACCGAGGCCGACCAGGCCCGCCTCGCGCTGATGACGACCTGGGGCCGGGACATGAGCGGGTACGCCATCGTCCAGTCGACCCGGCCGCGGACGATCTCCTACGCCCTCACCGACTCACCCGTCGGCCAACTCGCGTGGATCGTCGAGAAGTTCAAGGAATGGACCGACCCGAGCGCCGCCCTACCCGAGGACGCCGTCGACCGCGACCTCATCCTCACCGACGTTTCGATGTACTGGCTGACCGGCACCGCCGGATCCGCCGCCCGCATCTACTACGAGGACGCCCGCACCTGGGGCCAGGCCAAGCCACGCTCATCAGTACCGACCGGGGTGGCGGTGTTCCCCAACGACATCACCATCCGGCCCCTCGCCGAACGTGACCACAACGTGGTGCACTGGGCCGAATTCAATCGCGGCGGGCACTTCGCCGCCCTGGAAGCACCCGACCTCCTGGTCGGCGACGTGCGGGAGTTCTTCCGCCGGTTCCGCTGACGGCAACCAGACAAGGCGGACGTCTCGTCGACCCGGACCGCCTGATCCGGGCCGGCGGGACAGTCCCGGACCGCGAATTGCGTGAGCGCCCACACGAACCACGACACCGGGAGAGGTGCTCGATGACCAACCGTTCCACTGCGCTGCCTCGGCTGTCCTGGCCCGATGTATGGGGCCGGCGACTCGACCGGCACGCGCTGTCCACCCCGGTACTCGGCCGACCAGCCGATGCCGTTGCCGCCATGTGCGGCGCACACGCCCAGGTGCTCTCCGCCGCCGAGGTGTCCATCGGACTGCGCGTAGCCGGCGCCACCCGCAACGACATCCGCAACGCGCTGTGGAACGAACGCAGCCTGATCAAGACGTTCGGCCCGCGCGGTACCGTGCACCTGCTACCGACCCGTGACCTGCCACTGTGGGCCGGCGCGCTCGGCGCCTTGCCACCATCTCCGAACAGCATGCCCGCCGACGCACGGCTGACCCCAGACCAGACCGACGAGGTCGTCGCGGCCATCGCGGAAGCACTGGCCGACGCGGAACTGACCATCGACGAACTCACCGCGGAGGTGGCCGCCCGCACCGGCCCCTGGGCCGCCGACCCCGTGGTGCCGGCGTTCGGGGCCATGTGGCCGCGCTGGCGGCAGGCGATGCACCTGGCCGCACACTGCGGAGCACTGTGTTTCGGCCCGAACCGCGGACGGAAGGTCACCTACACCAGCCCGCAGCGGTCGCTGCCTGGCTTCCAGCCCGCCCCGGCACCTGACGCCCTCGCTGGCCTGGTCCGGCGCTACCTGCACGCGTACGGGCCGGCCACACCGCAGCAGTTCGCGCAGTGGCTGTCCGCGCCTCGCCGCTGGGCGACCCAGTTGTTCGACTCCCTCACCGGCGAACTGCAACAGGTCGACATCGCCGGCACCGTCGCCTGGATCCTGGCCGGCGACACCGCGCCCGCAGCCGTGCCACCGCACGGGGTGCGGCTACTGCCATACTTCGACGCCTACACCGTCGGCTGCCACCCGCGTGAGCAGCTCTTCCCCGGCCCCGCCGCGCAACGCGCGCTCTCCGGCGGCCAGGCCGGCAACTTCCCGGTACTGCTCATCGACGGCACCGTCGCCGGGATCTGGCACTACCACCGCTCCGGACGCAAGCTGCACATCACAATCGAACCGCTTACCCCGCTCACCGTCGCCGAGCGCCGGGATCTCGACGACCAGGTGGAACGCATCGGGGAGATCCTGGAAGGCAGACCACAGCCGACCATCGGCACCGTGACCATAGGTGGCCACGCGTAACCACGCCGCAGCTGCGCCCAGATCCGCTGCGAGTGTTCCGCGAACGGCGGCGGCTGCTGCTACGGCTCGTCCGCGACCAGCGCCAACCGATCCTGAGCACATTCGACCGGTCTGCGAGTTTCCGCAACGTCCGCACATCAGCGTAAGTCGGTTTGTGTCAAGCTTTTGGTCGGTGCCTCGGCCGTCGTCTGTCCCTGCATGATGTGAGGGCGTTCGCCGCGCGGTACTGAGGGAGGCGCGATGGTCCGAGACTGCGGTCACCGCTCGTCCGCTATGCCGCCTCTGGCCAATCGGACACGATGACCAGAGGGACAGACTCCGGCGATCGGTATTCATCATCCGGAAGGTACTCGATGTGCTGATGCCGGTGAACTCCGCGATCCTCAGCGCTTTCGGCTTGCTCAGCCACACCGTCGAGGGCGTCCCAAAGGATGCCGAGATACCGATGACCGCCGGAAAGATGCAACATTGCTTCGCCTCGAAGGCTGACGGTCAGCGGTCCTGCTGTCCGCTCCTGAACGACAACTCCGCCCGAAACCTGAGCTTCCACCCGCTCCCGAGGCTCGCGGAGCAGCCGGGCGAGGGCACGAAGAGCAGCCGGCGGTCCGGCAAGCTCTAGGTCGCCGTCAGACGTTGAAAGGCGGCGCAGCCGGTAATCGTTCACTGGCGCATTCTTCCTCATGGCCGGGACACGCCCTCGCCTGCAACCGAGAACGAACGGAAGCATCCTTACACGCCAGCCATCGAGATCCATGCTCGCACTATATCTTGTCATCCACTATATTCGGTGGATGACTTCTAGGGTGATGACGGAACCCGCCTTCTTCATCCTCACCGCGCTGATCGACGCCCCACGCCACGGCTACGGGATCGTCGCGGACGTGGCAGAGCTGTCGCGAGGGCGGGTGCAGCTGAAGATCGGCTCCCTGTACGGGGCTTTGGACCGGCTCGTCGGCGACGGCTTGGTCGAGCTGGACCGCGAGGAGGCATGGCAAGGGCGGTTACGCCGGTACTACCGATTGACTGAGCGGGGCCGCGACGCCCTCGCCGCGGAGGCGCAACGGCTGGCCGCGAACGCGCGTCTCGCCTCGACCCGGCTAGGTAGCCAGCGGAACCCGATCACGGGGCCGGCGCCGTCATGAGCCGGCTCGAAGAGCGCTACCGCCTCGTGCTGCGGCTGCTGCCCGCCGCCTATCGGCAGCAATGGGAAGACGACATGGTCGCCGCCTTCCTGGACAGCATGGACAACGATGACCCGGAAACCGCCGCGTACATCGCAGACTACGGCCGGCCGAGCCTGGCGGAGATCGCCAGCATCGTGTCCCTGGCTGTCCGGTTGCGTCTCGGGGGCCCCGACGCGCCAGCCCGTTCCTACGCCTGGGGACAAGCCGTGCGATTGGCGACCCTGATGGCGATGCTGACCCACGCCGTCATGGTCACCGCCAGCGTCGCCGTCACACTGTGGCTGTCCGGGAAGATCGCCTGGCTGCCGACGCCCGCACCCGAGTGGACGCTCACGCCGTCGGGGAGTATCTGGCACACCGCGTGGAGCCTGGCCGGCTACGCCTGGCTGCCGGCCTACATCGCGCTCGTCCTCGGACACCGCCGCGTGGCCCAGGCCGTCGCCCTGCTCGCCATCGTGCCCCCCGCCGTCACCACCGCCGTCGAGCAGGCCGCCAGTGACGCACCGCTATCCGTGACGCCCTGGGCGCTGCGGCTCACCGACGTCGTCCTGGTACTCGCCATGGCGGCCTTTCACCGCGACGCCCCACCGGTGCCGCGCCGCCCCTGGCTCCTCGCGATACCGATCGGCATCCTGCTCGTTCCCCTGCCGCTGTTCGCCATCCAGACCACCAGCCAGGCACCGAGGCTGCTGGACTGGCCTGGCCTGTCCTGCGCCATAGTCGCCGCCGCCATCGCGGTCCAGCTGGCCGGACGGGCACCCAGGCAGCCAGCTCGCACGCTGCCGTGGTCACTGGCGCTCACCCTGCTCGCCGCGACCACCCTCGCCCTACGAATCGTCACCCTGCCTGACTACATCGACCAGACACAACGCACCACACTCGTCACGATCGCAGCAACGGAAGTCATCGCCGTTCTGACGATGGCCCTACCGCTCGCCCGACGAGCCATCCGAGCACTGCGCCGACTTCCACCGATCCCCGCCGACGCCCAATGGCCCACCGCACCGACCGAGTAGGACTCATCCCCATCGCGGCCACCGACCCGCACCGATCCAAACAGCCCCACACCGGAACGCACTGTCATGCCACGAGTCTCGCGATCGGCGATCATGTAAAGC
>NZ_JBLROB010000036.1:0-55540 GCF_047921475.1 Micromonospora sp. SL4-19 | reverse complement strand
CCCTGCCTTGCAAACCCATTGCGGCCTTTTGTCCTTGCAAGCCCCGGCCACAATCCAGGCCGTGGCACCTTCACGCCCTCGCTCCGGCACCGCGCGTCGCCATCGGCTTTCCTTGATTGCGTGCTTCACGGTGCCTGGCGGGGTCGCGGTGCTCGCCAGCCTGTTCGCCTGGTCGCAGTGGCTGGCTGTCTTCTCGTTGGTCATAGCGATGGTGGTTGCCAGCCAACTCGTGTTGACCCAAACCGTGTGGAGGGGTGCTTCACTCACGGTGAAGGCCGTTGCAATGGCGGCGTTCGTCGCGTCCGTCCTCTGGGTGCTCGCGATGGTGGTTGCCCCCCGGCTCACTGTGCTGGATCTGCGGGGGCAGCCGGTGGTGGCGACAGTCGTGGATCACGACGTCAGCCGTTCGGGCAAGCAGACAGAGCACTGCTACCGCCTGCAGCGCACCGACGGCAACCCCATCTTTGGCGATATCTGCCGAGACTGGGACGAATTCGCGGTAGGCGAGACGATGACCGTGCTGGTCGATCCCAGCGGCCTCATCGCACCCGAGACCCCAGGCGAAGTTGCCGACGCCCGCTTCTGGCAGATCGCCGGGCTCGTGAGTCTCGTCGCGACCCTCGTCCTGTGCTGGGTCACGGGCGGACTCACACCCCGCGTGGCTGACGCGCACCTCGTTCGGCGGCGGCCGCCTCGTCCACCGCGATCCACACATCGCAGCAAGTACGAATCCTGACCTGTCACCGCTCGCCTAGATCATCTCGGCCCTGCGGTTGCAGGGCGAGTCGGTCGTCGTGGTCGCCGAGCGGCCAGGGCACGAGGAACCCCGGCCCTGGCCGTGCCCATGTCGCCCCACCAGGTCGGCTGCCAGCGCATGGCGGCTGACCAGCTCGCTCTGCAGGTGCCACCGGTCGTCTTGGCCGTCGTCTGGCGGCTATCGACGGCCTGGGTGACCCAGCGACGGCCCTATCTCGGCGAGCCGGCCGGTGTCACATGTCCGGTGGCTTATGGTGAAAGGCCGGGAACGGCAGCTGTAGTCCTATTTGTGCGGGGCGGGGTGTCCCGATCAGACCAGTAGGACCTTCACGTCGTCCAGCCGAGGGGTGAACCGATGACTGAGAGGACGTCGCCGCGCCGCGTGCCGACGGCGCTCAGCCGCTGCTCGAGAGTTCAGACCCGGTCATGCGCGCGGCTGGCCGGCGCCGGTGCCGAAACAACTGACGTCAGGAGACCCGGCATCCCCATCGCCCGTGCCGCCCACACCGGCCGGCTCGTCACACCAAACGCCCGCGGCGTCGACCACTGCTGACATGGACTGGGCCGGATGGGCATTGTTCGGGTTCGTGGCCACTACGGCGCTCACCGCAGCGCTGATCACCGCTCAACTGGCCGGCCTCACCCGCCTCGACCTTCCCCTGGTGCTCGGGACCCTCTTCACCGAAGATCCCGACCGGGCCCGGGTCGTCGGGTTCTTCCTCCACCTCGGCGTCGGTCAGGGCTTCGCCCTCGGCTACGCAGCCACGTTCGCCCTGCTGGACCGCGCCACCTGGTGGATCGGAGCGCTGCTCGGGATGCTCCACGTCGGGATCGCACTGACGGTGCTCTTGCCGCTGCTACCGGGTGTTCACCCGCACATGGCATCGCAGCGGGCGGGCCTGGCCAGCACGGCCGTGCTGGAGCCACCCGGCCTGTTCGCCCTCAACTACGGCGTCCAGACTCCCGTGGTCACGGCTGTCGTCCACGTCATGTTCGGGGTCGTCCTCGGGCTGCTCCTCAAGCCCTGAGCCGCACCCTGCGATGGTTCCCGCCTGTTGCGCTGCGCTCACCAGCGCCCGCGCGACTCGGTAGGAGGCGATCTCGATGACAGATGGGCCCGACGTGACGTGCCGTCGACTCCCAGCGCCGATCAGCGACTACGGCCTGCTGGGCGACACCCGCACCGCTGCCCTCGTCGCCAGTGACGGCGGCCTCGATTGGCTCTGCGTGCCCCGCTTCGACGGTGAGCCCTTGTTCGGCCGGCTGGTCGGGGGACCGGACGCGGGATGGTTCCGGGTCGGCCCGGCCCAGCCGGCCGCAGTCGTCGAACGGCGTTACCGGCAGCACACGGCCACACTGGAGACGACCTGGGCGGTAGGCAGTGGCCGCCTCACGCTCACCGAGGGCATGGTGGCCGAGGTCCGTAACCGCCTGCTACCGGCGACGCTGATCGTACGGCGTCTGTCGGCCGAGGAGGCAGCGGTCGACGCCGTCGTCGAGTTCGACCCCCGCCTCGGCGCACGGCACCGCCGGCCCCGAGCCCAGCAGCGGCGGCAGGGGCTGGTGTGCGAGTGGGGGCCCCTCGCGGTCTCCCTGGGCTGCGCACCCGAGCTCACCATCGAACCGGGTCGACCCACCTCGATCACGGTCAGCCCAGGCCGTCCGGTCACCCTCGTGCTGGCCGTGGTCCACCGCGAACCTCTGATCCATGTCGAGCCGGAGGCAGCCTGGGACGTGCTCCTCGAGGACGAGAACCGATGGCGGGCCTGGACCGCCGAAATCGACGAATCGCTGCCTTTCCGAGAACCTGTGGTACGAAGCCTGCTGACCCTGCGACTGTTGACCTACTCGCCCTCGCAAGCCCCGGTGGCCGCACCCACAACGTCCCTGCCCGAGAATCCCGGCGGGATACGGAACTGGGACTACCGTTATGTCTGGCCCCGGGACGCCAGCATCGGCGTCAGCGCCTTCCTCAGCGTCGGCAAGCCCGAAGAAGCCCACGGTTTCCTCGCCTGGCTGTTGTACGCCAGCCGGCTGCAGCGGCCACGCCTGCCGGCAGTGTTCACCCTTCACGGCCGCCACGTACCGGCGGAACGGGAACTGCCCGGCTGGCCCGGCTATCTCGACAGCGCCCCGGTACGGATCGGCAACGGTGCCACCGGCCAACACCAGCTCGACGGCTACGGCTGGGTGATCGACGCCGCCTGGGCGTTCGCGCAGACGGGACACATCCTCTACACGGAGACGTGGCGAGCGGTGCGCGGCTTCGCCAACACGGTCGCCCGTTGCTGGCAGGAACCTGATGCTGGCATCTGGGAGGTCCGCACGCCCTCCCAACACGTACATTCCAAGCTCATGGGCTGGCTCGCCCTGGACCGAGCCCTGCGCATCGCCGACACTCACCCGCTGCCATTTCGCCAACGCTGCCGCTGGCAGGTAGCACGAGATGCGATCGCCGCGGAAGTCCGGACGCGAGGCTTCGATCCAGCGGCCGGCAGCTATGTCCGCAGCTACGGCTCCCAGGACCTCGACGCGGCCCTACTCGTCCTGCCGCTGCTGGACATGGACAGCATCGAATCGCCGCGTGTGCAGGGCACCATCGACGCCATTCGGGACAGGCTCTCCGCCGGCGGTCCCCTCCTCTACCGCTACCCACCGGGACGTGACGGCCTCGCCGGCACCGAAGGGGCCTTCCTGCCCTGCTCGTTCTGGCTCGTACAAGCCCTCGCTCGCACCGGACGCCGCACCGAGGCGGTCGAGCTGTTCCAGACCATGCTCGACCACGCCAGCCCACTCGGCCTCTACGCCGAAGAGATGGACCCCGCGACCGGCGCCCACATCGGCAACTACCCCCAGACGCTGACCCACGCCGCGCTCATCCAAGCCGCACTCGCCATTCGAGACGCCCCGGCAACTGGTCCTCGATCCGCCTGATTGCGGGGCAACGCCTGCGCTCGTGCCGTTGAACGGTGGCAGCCAGTGGTCCTGACGGACAGCTGGCGCACGCACCGCCAGGACATTTGTCCCGGCAGCTCGAGTATTGGCGGCTCTGCCTGCGCCGTCCGCCGATTCCTAGCGTGTTGGCATGGAAGACATCGTGGTACGCCTGACGGGACTCACCCGACGGTTCGGGCCGGTCCGCGCCGTCGACGGCCTCGACCTGACCATCACTCGGGGCAGCACTCTCGCCCTGCTCGGACCCAACGGCGCGGGCAAGACAACCGCCATCTCGATCATGCTCGGCCTCACGCCGCCCGACGAGGGCGCCGTGACCCTGTTCGGCCAGCCCCCCACCGAGGCGGTCCGAGCCGGCCGGGTCGGCGCGATGCTCCAGGGCGCCGGGTTCGTGCCCACCGCCACCGTCCGGGACGTGGTCGAGCTGGCCCGGGCGCTTTACCCGCGCCCGCTGGCCACCGATCGGATTCTCGCGTTGGCCGGGCTGAGCGACCGGGCAGACCGACGGCTGGACAAGCTCTCCGGCGGAGAGACGCAGCGCGCGCGGTTCGCGTTCGCGCTGGCGGACAATCCGGATCTGTTGGTCCTCGACGAGCCCACCGCAGCCATGGACGTCGCTGCCCGGCAGGCGTTCTGGGCCGCCATCCACCGGTACGCGGCCGAGGGCCACACCGTGCTGTTCGGCACCCATCACCTGCAGGAGGCGGACGAGTTCGCCGACCGGGTCGTGGTGCTCGCCGCGGGCCGGGTGGTGGCCGACGGGCCGCCCGCGCAGATCCGTGCCCTGGCCGGCGGGCGTACCGTCGCCTTCCGCAGCGCACTGGCCCTGCTGTTGATCTCGAACCCGACATCGAGGTGGTGGCCGAGGCCGGGACCGCCACCGAGGCGATGGAAGCCGCCCTGCGGGTCCATCCGGACATCGCGTTGCTGGACATCGAGATGCCCGACGGCAGCGGCCTGGACACCGCGGCAACGCTGCGGAGAGAACTGCCCAGCTGCCAAGTGCTGATCCTCACCACGTTCGGCCGGCCCGGCTACCTGCGGCGGGCGATGGAAGCCGGTGCAGCTGGCTTCCTGGTCAAGGACGGGCCGGTGGAGGAACTGGCGGTGGCCGTCCGGCGAGTGCTGGCCGGCCAGCGCGTGATCGACCCGGCTCTCGCGGCGGCGGCCCTGTCCGCTGGCCCGAACCCGCTCACCGACCGGGAACGGCACGTGTTGGCGGCCGCTGTGGACGGCGCCCCGGTCGCCGACATCGCCGCCCGGCTGCACCTGTCCGAGAGCACCGTCCGCAACTACCTGTCGACCGCGATCGGCAAGACCGACACCCGTAACCGGATCGAGGCGGCCCGCGTTGCCAGAGCCAACGGCTGGCTCTGAGACACGATCAGTCTCCACGTAAGAACCGCACAACGAGGTCGGGCGACGACCCGTGCAGTGCCTCGGCAGATGTCTATGCGGCCTGCCACGGAGTTCGTGCATCTGCCTGATGACGATCAATCGGCCTTTTCGTAGCGTGCCCGTAGTGATCGAGTCGGCGCGCCAGGTGAAGGCTGCCCGCGAGCCGAATGAGGAGGCAAGGTATGAGGTCGATCATTTCGGTCGGCGCAGCGATGGCGATGCTAACCGTGGCGGCACCGGCGAGCGCCGCCGAGCGGGTCGAGACCCCGACGATCGTCGTGCAGGACAAAGTCACCCAGCCAGTGTTCGGCTACGCCGACGCGGTCCGCGAACGGATCTGGGTCGACACCGACTTCGACAGCGACCGGGACGGCATCAAGGATGTCATCCGTGTCGACCTCATCCGGCCGGCGGCCACCAAGCAGGGCCTGAAGGTGCCCGTCATCATCGACGACAGCCCCTACTACGCGACCTTGGGGCGCGGCAACGAGTCCGAACTCAAGGCCGACATCGATGGTGATGGTCTTCTCGACCGCTGGCCGCTGTTCTACGACAACTACTTCGTGCCTCGTGGCTACGCCATCGCACTCGTCGACATGCCCGGCACGGCCGGTTCCACCGGCTGCCCGACGATCCAGGGCGCGAACGAGAACGCCTCCGGACCGGCAGTCATCGACTGGCTCAACGGCCGCCGCAGCGGGCACGACTCTCAGGGCAACCCGGTCGTGGTCGACTGGCACAACGGCAAGTCCGCGATGATCGGAAAGTCGTACGACGGCTCGTTGGCGATGGCTGCGGCAGCGTCCGGCGTCAGTGGCCTGTCCACCGTCGTTCCCATCTCTGGGCCGTACAACTACTACGACTACACGCGTACCGGCGGCATCGTCACGCGCGGCAACAACTACCTGGGGTCGCTCGCCCGGACCATCACGGCTGACGACCCGCGACGTCAGTCCAGGTGCACGCCGATCTGGAATGAGATCGGGGCCAACGACGGCGACGAGCACGGCAACTACACGCCGTTCTGGCACGAGCGGAACTACCTGGACGACGCCGCGAACATCAAGGCCAGCGTGTTCCTCGTCCACGGCATCCAGGACGACAACGTCCGGCCCGACCACTTCAGCAAGTTCTGGGATGCGCTGAAGACGTACGACGTGCCGCGCAAGCTGTGGGTCGGCCGCGTCGGTCACATCGATCCGTTCGACTTCCGTCGGGACGTGTGGGTCGACACGCTCCACCGCTGGTTCGACTACTGGCTGCAGGGGATCGACAACGGCATCGTGGGCGAGCCGAAGGTCGATGTGGAGCCGTCCGTCGGTGTCTGGGAGCAGCACGCCGACTGGCCGATCCCCCGCACGGGCAACGTCAACATGTGGCTGCGTCCGGGCGCCGACAGCGCCGGAGGGCTCGCCCTCACTCCGGCCCAGGGCGCGCCGACGACTCGGTCGTTCGTCGACAACCCGAACCAGCTCGAAGCGGCGATGATGGACAACCCGAACCAGCCGTCGGAGAACCGTCTGGCCTTCCTGTCCCCGCCGCTCGAAGCGGACCTGCGTATCTCGGGCACCCCCGTGATCAACCTGACCGCGTCGTCGAGCCTCGACGGGGCCTACTTCGGCGCGATCCTCGTGGAGTACGGGCCGAGCACGCAGAACAGCCGAACCGGCGACGGAGTCGCCCAGACGACGCTGCCCGAGGAGTGCTTCGGCGAGTCGAGCCCGACCGACGACGGGTGCTACAAGCCCGTGGCGTACCGGCCGACCAACGTCACCCAGTGGCGGGTGAGCAAGGGAATCCTGGACGGGCAGAACCGCAACTCCCTCGCGGTGGACGAGCCCATGACGCCGGGCCAGGCGTACGAGCTCAGCATTCCGCTGCTGCCCGAGGATTACGTCTTCTCCGCCGGCAACCGGATCGGCGTCATCATCGTCGGCAGCTACCGCAGCTACTCCGCCGACAGGCTCACCTCGCGGCCGACCATCACCGTCAACACCAAGGTCAGTCACCTCTCCCTGCCGGTGTTCGGCGGTCAGCAAGCCGCTCGCGAGGCCGGGATCCCGCTCCGCTGATCAACGCTGATCAGGAACGTTCACCCTGCTGACGACACCGCCGATTGGGGGCTCGTTCCCGGCAAACGCCGGGAACGAGCCCCCAACCGCAGCGAACGCCAACAACTTGGGAGAGTTCCGCGCACGTCTACGGGTTGCCTCGGGGGCCGCGATCGCCGGCGTGCGGGTCGGGCTGCAGGTGCTGCCAGAGTTCCTGGTCGAGGGTGAGCCGGTTGAGTTGGCGCTCCAGCTGGCGGGCGTCGGACACGCTGCCGCCCCACAGCGGGGCGGTGCTCGCGCCGTCGGCGGCGGCGATGACCAGGGACAGTACGTGTTCGGGCAGGCCGTCGGCGCGTAGTTGCTCGTTCCAGCGGCGGGCGTCGGCGCGGGCGAGGTCGGCGATCTCGGGCAGGCTGTTGAGCTGGGTCACGAGGGCGATGCTCTCGCGGAGCGCGGCCTCGTCGGGCGGGGAGGCCAGGCAGGCCCTGATGTAGGCGCGGGTGAGTCTGCCGGGGGCCTGGTCGGTGGGGTCGACGGCGGCCGCCACCTCGGCCCGGAATGTCTCCAGCAGGTCGTGGGCGAGGGCGTGCACGAGGAGGTCCTTGGTCGGGAAGTGGTAGAGCAACCCGCCCTTGGACACCCCCGCCTCGCGGGCGATCTCGTCCAGGCTGACGGAGGCCCCGCGGGTGCGGATGGCCGCGCCCGCCGCCTCGAGCAGCGCCCGGCGGGTCTCCTCCGGCGTGCGCCCAGCCTTGCGCGCCATGCTCATTCCCCTCCCGGCGTGCTCCTGGCGCCCGCCGTGTCCTCCTTCTTACCGGAGGGGATCGTGCGCCAGGCGACGAGGGCCGCCACGGCGGTGATCACGGCGGCGATCACAGAGGTGGTCTGCATGGCCTCGATGAACGCCTCTCGCACGGCCCCCGCCAGGTCGGAGCCGGGGTCGAGCGCGGCCAGTGCGGAGGCCGCCGACTCCTCGACCGCAGGACGCGCGGCGTCGGACACGTCCAGGCCGGAACGATAGCGCAGGGTCATCACGGAGCCCAGGACCGCGATGCCGAGCACGACACCGAGTTCGTATGCGGTCTCGGCGATGGCCGATGCCGCGCCTGCCCGCTGCCGCGGGACCGCCGAGACGACCGCGTCGACGGTCAGCGTCATCGCCAGGCCCACGCCCAGCCCGACCGGCAGCAGAGCCAGCGCCAGCCACAGGTAGTGGTCCGCGTCCTCTGCCGTAGCGACCAGGAGCAGCCCGACCGCGGCGACGAGCAGCCCGGCGGCCACCGCACGTCCCACGCCCAGGCGGGCCACGACCCAGCCGATCACCCCGATGACCAGGGTCATGGCGATCGTCATGGGCATCTCCGCCAACCCGGCCTGGAGCGGGTCGAAGCCGCGTACCAGCTGGAGGTACTGGGAGAAGAAGAACAACAGGCCGGTGAGCGCGAAGATCGCGATGACGTCGGCCAGCACTGCGCCGCTGAACGCGGCGTTGCGGAACAGGGCCACGTCGATCATCGGCGTCCTGGTGCGGCGCTGTCGCCGGACGAACAGGACGCCCGCGGCGAGGCCGACCAGCGCGGACAACGCCGTCCTCGCGTCCAGGCCATGGTCGACCGCGTGCTTGATCGCGTAGATCAGCGGTGTGATCGCCGCGACCGACAGCCCTGCCGACAGGAGATCGAAGCGCCCGGGGGCTGGATCGCGCGACTCCGGCAGCAGCAAGGCCCCCGCGACCAGGAACACGGCTACGACCGGCACGTTGACCAGGAACACCGAACCCCACCAGAAGTGGTCCAGCAGCGCACCGCCGACCAGCGGGCCCAGCGCCAGGCCACCGCCCGAGCCGGCCCCCCAGATCGCGATCGCCCTGGTACGTTCGCGCGCGTCGGGGAACATGTCTCGGATGATCGACAGCGTCGAGGGCATGATCGTCGCACCGGCCACGCCCAGCAGGAGACGGGCACCGATCAGCATCTCCGCGCTGGTGGAGTATGCCGCCAACACCGAGGCCACGCCGAACGCCGCGCTACCTGTGAGCAGCACCTTCTTGCGGCCGATGCGGTCGGCGAGCGTGCCGGCGGTGACCAGCAGCCCCGCCAGGGCCAGCGAGTACACGTCACCGATCCACAGGACCTGGGTCGCCGTGGGTGCGAGGTCGCGGGTGAGCGACGGCACTGCCAGGTAGAGCACGGTGCCGTCGATCGCCAGCAGCAGGACCGAGCCCACCAGCACCACCAACGCGGCCCACCGGCGTCGGCCCGACAGCCTTCCTGGGGCGCGCGCGGTCGCCATGTCGTTCATCGCCATGCCAGAACTATACCGTCCAGACGGTATAGTTTTCCAAGTCGGCGACCTCCCTGCCCAGTGCCTTGTAGGGTCGGCCCATGATCGCTGACCTGCAGTGTGTCGTGCTGGACTGCTCTCATCCGGCCGAGCTTGCCGAGTTCTACCAGGCACTCCTTGGCGGTGCCGTCAATCAGCCGGATCAGCGATGGGCACTCAGCGACGGCTGGGCGACGCTACACACGCCGTCTGGCCTCGTCCTGGCCTTCCAGCGGGTGGCGGACTACCGGCCACCGCTCTGGCCCGATCCGGCCCGGCCCCAGCAGTTCCACCTGGACTTCGGTGTTGCCGACCTGGACCGCGCCCAGGAGCAGGTGCTGACCCTGGGCGCGACGGTGTTGGACGATGGAGCGGACGGGCGCAGTTGGCGTGTCTATGCCGACCTCGCAGGGCATCCGTTCTGCCTGGTCCGCCACTCACGAAACACGCCTTAGGCCCGTCCGGCATGGCTCGACCAGCAGATCAGGAAACCAAATGATCATCGAGAATGTGGCGTTCCCCGCCGGTCAGCACTGCGAGACCACCACGCTCGGCGCGCTGCTGCGCCACGAGGGTCTCGACCTGTCCGAACCCATGCTGTTCGGCCTCGGCGAAGGTCTGGGCTTCGTCTACTGGGACGCCAAGAGCATGGACTTTCCGTTCCTCGGCGGCCGCACCAAGCCGACCGCGATCATCCGGACCGTGGCTGACCGGCTGGGTCTGACGCTGCACATCCAGGAGACCGCCTCGCCCCGTAAGGCTTGGCAGAACGTCGCCGCCGCCCTCACCGCCGGCCGCCCGATCGGCCTGCAGCTCGACTCCTACCACCTGGATTACTTCACCACGAAGGTCCACTTCGGGGCGCACTTCGCCGCGATGTACGGCTACGACGACACCCACGCCTACCTGATCGACACCACCGAGCAGGGCGGCACCGTGACGACCACGCGGACGAGCTTGGAACGGGCGCGCAACGAACGCGGACCGATGACCGCCCGCAACCTCTCCTACACCATCACCTGCCTCGCCGGCCGGCCCGATCTGGGCAGCGCCATCCGGGCAGCCATCCGCAACAACGCACACGCCTTCCTCAACCCACCCATTGCCAACCTCGGCCACCGCGGCATCGCCAAGGCGGCCCGACAGGTGGCGCGCTGGCTCGACCGCTCAAGCGACCCGTCCCGCGACCTCCCGCTGGCCGCAGCGTTGATGGAACGCGGCGGGACCGGCGGCGCCCTGTTTCGCAACATGTATCGCGACTTCCTCGCCGAATGCGCCACGATCGTCGATGACGACAACCTCCACCTCGGCCACCAGCTGTACGCCGAGATTGCCCCGTTATGGACCAAGGTCTCCCACCACATCACGGCCGCCGGAGAAACCAGCGAACCAGACCATCTGACCCGCGCAGCGGCAATCCTCACCGAACTCGCAGACCGGGAACGCCACGCCATGCAGGCCCTGGCCGCTATTCGCACCGACTGACCACCTCAACGATCGCGCTCCCGCACCCGCTCGAACGCGCTCACATCAGCTACGAGCACTCACTCGGGAGCATGGCTGGCGACCGAGCGAAGCGTGCGGACGGTGGCGATGGCTCAGCAGGCGGCGCGAACGATCTCCCGCGCCGCGCGGGCGAGCTTCTCGTCGTGCGGCCGGCCCAGCTCACGCGCGAGTTCGATGGTCCGATCGAGCAGCGCCAGCGCCTCGTCATAGCGGCCCGTCGCGCGGCATGTCTCGGCGTAGGTGTGCAGGAAGTCGATCTCCAGCTGTACCTCGGCCAGCGGTTCCAGCAGCTCGAAGGCGCGCCGGTGGTGTTCGAGCGCCTTCTCGGGTGATCCCATGATCCGCAGCGCGACACCGAGATAGTTGTGGCACCAAGCCTGGTTGTGTTGAAGATTGTTCTGCTCGGACAGCCGCAACGCGTCATGCAGCGCTCGCAGCGACTCCGCCGGGTCGTGCGATGCCAGGGCGACACCGAGGGTGACCAGCCCGGTGATCCGGGCGGGCCCGTTGGCCAGTGCGACGGATGCCCGGGCGAGTTCGACGGCTTCGCTGTGCCGTCCGAGGTGAAGCGTCACCCATCCGTCGAAGGCCAGCGCCTGTGCTTGCCCGGCGTGGTTGCCGCTGTTCTCGAACAGCTCGCGTGCCCGCCGGAACTGGTCCTGTGCCGCTTTCAGGTCGCCGAGGTCCCGGCGCACGAAACCGATGCGTAGGGCCAGACCAGCTGCGAGGTCTTCGTCGTCCGGCCCGGACTGCTCGGCCAGTTCGTAGGCGGAGAGTGCCTCGGTGAGGCGGCCGGCGGCGGCACGGGCGTAGCCGAGGTCCGCGAGCAGCGAAGCCCGCTGCTGGTCGCGGCCGAGACGTGCCGCGGCGGCCGCGGCGGCTTCGAGCAGGCGTGCCTGGTCGTCGGTTCCGCGGTGCCGGAAGAACCAGACCCACATGGCTTGCGGCAATTCGGCCACCACATCGTCGACGCCGAGCCGCACCGCGGCGTCGAAGCAGGCCACCAGGTTGACGTACTCGAGGTCGAACCAGGCCATGGCCTTCGCCGGATCTCCCGGCGAGGGCTCCTTGCGGCGCGGTGAGGGCAGTGTCTGATCGTGGGCGACGGCCTGCGCCAGATAGTGCCTCAGAACCCGGCGCAGGGCGGCACCGGCCTGTGGCTCCTCGTCAGCGGCGATGTCCGCCGCGTACTGCCGGATCAGGTCGTGCATCCGGTACCGTCCGGGCGAGGGCTCCTGGACCAGGTGAGCGTCGACCAGTTCCTCCAGCGCCGTGCCGACCCGCTCGGGTGGCAGGTCGGTGAGCGCGCCCACCGCCGCCGCGTCGAAGTCGGCGCCGGGCAGGACGCCCAGCAGCCGGAACGTGCGGCGCTGGACCGCGTCGAGCTGCCGCAGCGACATGCCGAACGCGGAGTCGAAGCGGCTGGGGGTGGCGTGCAGCCGTTCGGCCAGCACCGCCACCGTCCAGCCTGGGCGGTGGCGAAGCCGTGCGCCCGCCATCCGTAGCGCCAGCGGGACTCCGCCACACTGCCGCAGCACCTGGCTGACCGCTTCGTCGTCGGTGAGCGCGAGTCCGGCCGCCCGGCCGAACAGGTGCGCCGCGTCGGCGTCGGCCAGTGGCTCCAGGGACACCGGTGGCACCCCATCTAGGCTGACCAGCCGGTGGCGGCTGGTGACCAGGACTGCGGACTTCCCCGCTCCGGGGAGCAGCTGGCGCACCTGGTCCGCGTCGACCGCGTTGTCGAGCACGACGAGCGCCCGCCGGCGGGACAGCTCCGACCGCCAGAGCGCCGCGCGTTCGGCGGTGCCGGCCGGGGGGTGTGTGACGTCCAGCGCGCCCAGTAGCCGGGCCAGCGCCGCATGCGGCTCCAGCGGCTCCTGCCCCGGGGTGAAGCCGTGCAGGTCGAGGTAGAGCCCGCCGTCGGGATACGTCGGGGCGAGCCGATGGGCGACACGCACGGCGAGGCTGGTCTTGCCCACGCCCGCCATCCCGTCGATCGCGGCCGCGCCGACGGTGCACAGCAGGTCTTCGACCAGCGCGGACTCCGTGTCCCGGCCGGTGAAGTCGAACAGGTCGGCCGGTAGATCATTGCGGCGCGGGGCGGGAGCCGCGCCGGCTTTCGCCGCCTCGGCCCACACCGCCCGTAGTGGCCGGGGGTCGCGGCCCACGGCCCGGCACAGTGCCACGACGGCCTCCCAGGGCGGCACGAGCCGGCCGGTCAGGTACCGCGACAGCGACGAGCTGCTCAGCCCCGCCTGGAGGGCCAGTGCGCGCAGGCTGAGCCCGCTCAGCTCCTTGATCCGGACGAGCTGAGCCACCAGTTGTTCCTGGGGGCTGGACACGTGCAACACCGTACCCGTCCCGTTCCGCGCGGCCGGATCGGCGCTGCGTTTGCGCTGCTCAACCGGGTTCTTCGTGTCCCACGGTGTCCCACGGGCGGCGCGGGCTCCGGCACGCCGATGGTCGGATGACTCCTGTCAGAAACACCCGCGACGAAGGAGAAGCGATGTCGACCGAGCGCATGCCGAACCCGGCGGTTCTGATCCCCGAGGCGATGGAGGCTCTGATGGCCGTCAACAGGGCCATCGCGGGCGCCGGAGTGGACGGCAAGCTGCTGGCGCTGAGCCACCTGCGGGCCAGCCAGATCAACGGCTGCGGCCCGTGTGTGGCCGGGGGCGCACACCAGGCCCGCCAGCACGGCGCGACCGACGAGCAGATGCACGCCGTCGCCGCGTGGCGGGAAACGCCATGGTTCAGCGACGAGGAACGCGCCGCGCTGGCCCTGACCGAGGCCGTCACTCGGCTCGCCGACCAGCCGGACCCGGTGCCGGACCAGGTGTGGGACGTGGCCGCCAAGCACTTCGACCAGAAGGAGCTGGCCGCGCTGCTGCTCAGCATCGCGATCACCAACGCCTTCAACCGGCTCAACGCGCCGACCCGCCAGCAGGCGGGCAAGTGGTGACATCGCCCCTGGTCACAACCGATCAAGGCTGAAACATCGTAGGACTCCGCCCCGGACAGGGCTTTACCGACCAATACCGCCCGTAGTCACACGTCACAGAGAGAGAAGTTGCCATGTCTGCCACCACGAAGACCAAGGCCGCGAACAGCAAGAAGTACGACGGTTTCACCGAAGAGGAGCGCGACGCGATGAAGGAGCGCGCCAAGGAGCTGAAGACGAGCGCTCGGCGGGGCGCCAAGACCGACCCGGAGAGCGACGTACCCGCGAAGATCGCCGAGATGTCGATGTCCGACCGGGTGATCGCCGAGCGGCTGCACGCCCTGATCAAGGCCAATGCACCGGTCCTCACCCCCAAGCTGTGGTACGGGATGCCCGCGTACGCCCGCAATGGCAAGGTGGTCTGCCACTTCCAGCCTGCGGCGAAGTTCAAGACGCGGTACGCAGTGCTCGGCTTCAGTGACGAGGCGAACCTCGACGAGGGCGCCCACTGGCCCACCTCGTTCGCCCTCACCGAGCTGACCGCCGACAACGAGGCCAGGATCAGCGCACTCGTGAAGCAGGCGGTGAGCTGAGGACCGGAGTGCAGCTGGTCAGCCGGCCCGATGGGTGCAGGCTGGCCAGCTGCACTCCGGGCCGACACCGGCGACGGCCTCGCGGCGTCGCTGGTTCGGCAGTTATGGTGCGCTCAGCGAAGGAATCGTTGATCATTTGCATGCGTTACGGCGGTGACGAGCCAGAACGCTCCCGTCAACTGGACGCCGTCAGGGTTCTCGTACGCGCCCAGTGCGGTGGTGAGCGCATCCCGCGCTCGGGTGGCGGCGTGCCGGTCGACGTTGTCGAGCAGCGCGCGTGCCGGTCCGGTGCCGAGAACGAGCTCGGTGGCGTCCGCGGCGTCGTGTCCGTAGGTCATGGCAGGGTCGACGCCGGTCATGGTGATGTCGCGGAAGCCGGCCGCCGTCAGCAAGTCGTCGATGCGCCGGGGGTCGGCCAGGGAGAACATGCCCGGCTCGTATGCCGCCCTCGGGTCGGTGCGCGGGACGCGGCCGACGAGCGCCGTCATGAATACGGTGAACCACTGCTGTTCGTCGACGGCTCGCGCGCAGGTGAACGCCAGGCGCCCGCCGGGTCGCAGCGCGTGCGCGATGTTGGTGAAGGCCACCACGGGGTCGGCGAAGAAGGTCAGCCCGCCGCGGCTGAGGGCGACATCGAACTCGCCGGGCGGAAACGGGTGCACCTGCACGTCGCCCTGCTCGAACCGGACGTTGGTCAGCCCTTCGCCGACGGCATGGGCCCGTGCGCTCCGCAGCATCGGCGCCGACAGGTCGACCCCGAGCGCGTATCCGTCCCGGGCGCGCCGGGCGGCCAGCCGGGTGGTCTGGCCGTTGCCGCAGCCGAGGTCGAGCACCCGGTCGTCCGGGTTGATCCCGGCCGCCGTGAGGAGCGGTTCGCTGAGCTCTGCGCTGACCGCGTCCCACTGGGCGGCGTGGTCGGCCCAGTGCCAGCCTTCAGGCCCGTTCCACGCCTTGGCCTGCTCGACGTTGACGATCGGCTGCATGTGCCACCTCCGAGGTTGCCGCCTGGCCGGGCCGCCGCCGGCCCGGCTTGAAGACCCCGAGGACCACGTTGATCCCCAGGAGCACCCGACTGCTGACCTGGCCAATGCTGCCGGCCATGGTCGGACACTCGTACGATGTCGAACACCATGTCCGAGTATGGTCAGGGGTCGAGAGCCGGTTCAACGACCAGAACAGCGCCACGATCCGTTACCGGACATCCGCCGGCAACTGTTCGGAAAGCGGAAGGCGAGATGCCAGGACAGGACCGCCGGGTTCGGCGCAGCCAACGCCTTCTTCGTGAGGCACTGATCGCCCTGATCCCCGAAAAGGGCTACGACCGGATCACGGTGCAGGATATCCTCGACCGCGCCGACGTGGGGCGCTCCACCTTCTACACCCACTACCGCGACAAGGACGACCTGCTGCTGACCGGCTTCGACGACCTGCGCACCGACCTGCAGCGCGACCTCGACGCCCTCAGCCCCGGCGTGCCACCGCATCCGACCAGCCCGACCGGCGTGATCTTCGCCCACGCCTACCGCCACCGGGACCTCTACCGGGCACTGTGCGGCCGGCGCGGCAGCACTGTTGTGCACCGCCACCTGTACCGGCTCGTCAGCGACCTGCTCCGCGACCACCTGCGCCAGCACATCGAAGCCGCCCGCAGCGACCTACCGGTCGACGTCGCAGCCGCCTTCTACACCTCCGCAGCCCTCGGCTTGCTCACCTGGTGGGTTGACCAGGAGTTCCGGCCCGGGCCCGCCGCCCTCGCCAGCATCTATCAGCGGCTCGCCGCGCCCGGCCTGCTCACCGCGCTCACCCCGCCGGCCTCCGAGCCAGCACCCTCGGCCTGAAAGCAAGGTGGGGCGCCCGACGGGTGCCCGGCACCGGAGACCGTCACGGTGGCCGGCGCCCTGGCCGCCACTCTAAGAACCGCGGCTCGTAAGGCCACTGGTCATCGCCGCCTGCCACACCAGCTTCGGCGGACGAGCAGGGGCGGGCGGTCAGGACTTGCCTCGCAGGACGGCCCGACGCTGCTTCAGCTCCTCCGCCTCGATCTCGCCACGCGCGAATCGCTCGGCGAGAACCCGCTCTGCCGCGCTGCGCGCCGATCGCGTAGGCGACCTGCGGTAGAGCAGGTAACCCACGGACGACAGGACAAGAAGCCAGAACAGGGCGGGGAAGATCAGCCACCAGCCCGCTCCGCCGCCCCAGGGCCCGTGCCCGTCTGCCCAACCCGGGCCAGGATGGGCGTACACAAAACCCGCGACATCCGTCAGCATCACAATCTCCCTCGGTATCGGGCTCGCTTCTGCTAACCCTCTGCCTCGAGAGTGGCCCGCCGGTACGGCTGCCGTCGTCGGTCGCGCAACGACACCCGCCGTACGCCCCACGACGTATCCCGACCTCGGACCGCTCGGCGGCCGTCTACGCCTGAGCTGCCGTGTAGGCCGCGGCGTCCCGTACCGCCGGTCACCCGTCCGCCGGCAGCGCCAGCACCACCGGTAGCCGCGCGGCGAAGCCACGCACAGCCAAGAAGTCGTCGCCGTACGCATCTTGTCCGCGCGCTCTTCAGGTGAGGTTCAGGTCAGTGTTCCGGAACGGCCAGGGCCGTAGCTATATTCTCCTCCATCAATCCGGTTGCCGGATGTCGGACCGGAAACCCCGGCCGGCAGCGGTGACGCACAGTCAGGAGTAGGCCCGTGACCCCCCGTACCGTCAGAGCTGCCGTCGCAACGGCGGCCGCACTCATCGTTTCCCTCGCTGTCACCGCCGTACCTGCCCACGCCACCCCACCCAACATCCCTTCATACAGCACCGCCGTCAGCCGGCTGAACTCTCTCACCGTCGCCGTGGAGTCCCACCAGTCCACCTACAGCCGCGACCTGTTCCCGCACTGGATCACCATCAGCGGCTCCTGCAACACCCGTGAGCAGGTCCTCAAGCGCGACGGCACCAACGTCACCGTCGACAGCAGCTGCTACCCGACCTCCGGATCCTGGTACAGCCCGTACGACGGCGCGACCTGGACGAACCCCGCCAACATCGACATCGACCACATGGTCCCCCTCGCCGAGGCGTGGCGCTCCGGGGCCTGGGCGTGGACGACCTCCGCGCGCCAGACGTACGCCAACGACCTCGGCGGCCCCGAGCTGTGGGCCGTCACCGACAGCGTCAACCAGGCGAAGGGCGACAAGGACCCCGCCAAGTGGAAGCCCTCGCGAGTGGCCTTCCACTGCACCTACGCCAGGGCCTGGATCCAGACGAAGTGGTACTACAACCTCACCGTCGACAGCGCGGAGAAGTCCGCGCTCAACAGCATGCTCGGCACCTGCTGAGCGTCAACGCGGGGCGAGGTGCGGCAGGCTAGGCCCACCGACGTCTTGCCCTTGAGCGTCAATCCAGGCGAACTGGTCCTGGTTGTCGGCGGCCGTGGCGGACCGCCCTCGCCCCCGGTCCCGCGGGGCGAGGGCGCTCCGACCGCAATCAGCTTCGCTGGCCGGTGTACCTGCCGGGGGCGTGCCGCCCGAGCCCCGTTGCGGTGTTGGTGACGGCTACGGCAGTCCAGCCGCGAGGGTTACCGGGTGTCGGTCGCGCGGTTGACGCGTCATCGCGGCGATCGCCACCAGTGCCAAGGCCATCGCCACCAGGTATCCGATCCGGAACGGGGCCGGGTTTCCGGCGTATTGCGCCGAGATCACCGGCGTCCACAGCCCAACCGGATTGTCATCGCCGGGGAACGTGAAAAAGTGCCACTGCGTCCAGTTCCAGCCGAGGTGCAAGCCGAGCGGGAGCGCGATGCTGCCGGTGCGCAGCGCGGCGACGCCGAAGACGATCGCACCGACCAGTGGCCCTGCCGCGGTCCAGAGCAGTTCGACGCCGCCGCTCTTCACTGCCGGGCTCGACGCGATGCTGAGCAGGTGATAGCCGCCGAAGATCGCCGCGAGAAGCGCGACGGCCCTGGTCGCGCCGATGCCCTCGGTGAGCCGCCGCAACGCGTAGCCACGAAAGGCCAACTCCTCGACCAGCACAGCGAACACGAAGTAGGCGGTACCCGAGACGAGGAGCGAGGCGGTGAACGCCTGATTCGGCTGCCAGTACAGGACCCCGCCGAGCATCAGCAGCCACGCCAGGCCTCCGACAAGGGCGACGCCACCGGCCAGACCGACGACAAACTGGCGGAGTCGTCTCCAATCGGGTGACAGGCCCTCGTCTGCCCAACTCCGGCCCTCAAACCGAAGGCAGAGCGCACAGACACCGACGATGAGGAGCGCGCTGAGCGCCACCACCGGCCATGGCTGGCCGTCCTGCAATGCCCAGGCTGGAGCGAACATGCCTATGAGCACTGCGGCGACCATGACGGACGCGACGGACAGGGTGAGGAACCCTGCGACCTTCCACCCAGAGCGGACGCGGCCGTCTCGCCCCACCAGGACCTTCTTGAGTGCCATCGGTACACGCAAGCACCTGCGTTCGGACCCGTCAACCAGGCCGGCCCAAGGCCCGGTTGGCGGGTACCCGGGTGCCGATCCGGAATGGGCAGGCGGCAGAGGCAGGCCAACCGCGCAGGCGGCAGAGGCAGGCCAACCGCGCAGGCAGCCGGGACTGGGCGCTCCCGGTCCCGGAGGCCTGCTGCCTGCCGTTCAGCTGGTGCTGCCCGCAGAGCACCAGGGCCGAGACGGCAATACGATCTCGCCGAACCGGGTAGGGAGAAGCGGGGACGCGGCCGCGTGGGGACGGCCTGACGCACAGCGAAAGGAGACCGACCCCTTGCTCTCGCACGGTCCAACCGCTCGTAACCTCGGCTATCAGCCCGCCTTGGACGGCGTACGCGCCTTGGCGATCATCGGCGTGCTGCTGCTGCACCTCAGCCACTGGGGTGCCGTGCCACGTGTCATCCCCGGTGGTCACCTGGGCGTCGCCATGTTCTTCGTCCTCTCCGGCTACCTGATCACGACGCTGCTGTTGGACGAGCACACCAGGACCGACACGGTGGACATGCCCGCGTTCTACGCACGCCGGGCCGCCCGGTTGCTGCCGGCGCTGCTGCTGCTGCTCGTGGTCCACGCCGTTGTCTGGGGTACGCAGCAGCCGTCCTGGACCGTCGCCATCCAGATCGCGGTGGGGCTCTTCTACCTCACGAGCCTGCTGCACCCGGTGATCTTCGACGTCGGCGGACTCGGCTGGACCTGGTCACTCTCGGTCGAAGAGCACTTCTACCTGCTCTGGCCCGCGGTGCTGCGGCGCGCCCTCGCCCAGCCGCGTGGACGGACCATCGCCATGTGGTGCTGCGGGGCGGTGATCGCCGTCGCCGTCGCGGTGCGCGCGCTACTCAACGATTCCACCACCTGGCACCACTTCGCCTACTACTCAACGCCCGCACGGATGGACGCGCTGGCCGTCGGGTGCCTGGCGGCGCTCGCCACACACGGACGCCGGCTGGCCGTCCCGGTGCCGCTGACCTGGGCGGCGTTCGGCTTCCTGGTGGTCTCCTACTTCGTGCCGGCCTTCAGCATTGGGACGACCACGCTGAACCTGATCGCGCTGCCCCTGCTGTCGGTAGCGACCGCGGTGCTCATCCTCGGCCTCGTCGCGCGACCCGAAAGAGGGCCCGCGCGACTGCTCGCGACCCGGCCCCTCGTGCACATCGGCAAGATCTCCTACGGGCTCTACCTGTGGAACCTGCTGGCCGGCCAGAGCATGCGGATGATGTTCGGTGATTCGCGCACCGGTTGGCTCGGGACGATCCTCGGTCTCGCGCTGACCCTCGTGGCCGTCGAACTGTCGTACTGGTGCCTGGAGCGACCCGTGCTGCGGTGGAGCCGGGACCGGCTCGCGGCGCGGCGGCAGCCGGCGCACCGGGTGGTCGTACCGAGGCAGCTCGGGGCAGAGCGGCGGACGCCGCAACCCGTACGCCAATTGGCTGGTGTCGGACGGCGTGCCGATCAACCACCTGGGTCAAGGTGATGGGGGCACGACCCATCGAACAAAGATCAAACCGATCGAGGCGCCGCAGATCCGGTGCCGGCGGTCGGGTCAGTGTTTCGGGCGGAGGGTGTCCACACGCGCGACGGACTGCTCGATGCGGTCCTCGCTGAGGCGGCCGGTGTGCACGAGATTGACGATCGTGTCGAGCGTCTGCTCGACGACGTGCGGGTTGTACACCTGCTGGTTGGCGAAGACGAGGAGGTCGAGGTCGGCCTGCAAGGCCAGGGCGACTGCGTCTGCGGCGGGGTATCGGCGGCTGATCGCGGCCGCCTGCATGTCGTCGCTGACCACCGGCCCTTGCCAGCCGAGCCGGCCGCGTAGCAGGCCCGTCACCGTCGCGGTCGACAGGGAGGCTGGATGGGTCGGGTCGAGCTTTCTGTTGAGGATATGGGCGGCCATGATCGAGTCGGCGAAGCCGGCCTGGATCAGCCGCTGAAAGGGTTCCAGTTCGATTTCCCGCCATGTGTCGGTGACGTCGACGATCTCGAAGTCGGTGTTGCCGGCGGCGCTGCCGAGTCCGGGGAAGTGCTTGAGGTTGGTCTTCACCGCGGCCGCGCGGTGGGCTTGGATCTCCTCGGTGGCGTTGCTGACCACCACGGCCGGGTTGGCCGAGAAGCTGCGGCCGAGTTTGCCGATGGCTCTGCTCTGCGGGTTGATGTTCAGGTCGACGACCGGGGCGTAGTTGACGTTGACCCCGACGCGCGTCAGGTCGGCCACCAGCCCGCGGGCCCACTCGCGGGTTGCGGGCGCGGAGTTCTCCGCGCCGATGTCGGCCTCGGATCTGGTGGCCGGGAAGCCGTTGCTCGGGTTGAGCCGCGATATCCGGCCACCCTCCTGGTCGATGGAGACGATGAGCCGTCCGGGAGAGGCGTCTTTCAGGGCTTTCACCAGTGCGCTGACCTGCCGGGGCGATTCGATGTTGCGTACCGTCCTGGTCTCCTGGTCCTGGTCGAACAGGATGACGCCGCCCAGGCCACCCTTGATCGCCTTCACGATCCAGTCGTTGGCGGTGACACGGGTGCCGCGGAACCCGACCACGAGCAAGCTGGCGATCTTCCGTCGCAGCGCCGCGTCGCCCCCGCGTGTTGTGCGGGATGGCCGAGGTGTGGTCGCGCCCCCGTGTGATGTGGGGGATGACCTCGGTGTGGTCGTCGGCGTCACGGATGTGGCGCGGTGCGAGTCGCAGCCAGTCGCGGTCGCTACGGCAGCTGAGCCGATTCCGGCAAGCAGCAGTCGGCGGGGCAGGTGCACGCTGTCCACGCCCGCACGCTACGCTCCGTCCACTTTCTGCGCACGCAGCCCCGGCGGAACGTCATCCGTCATGTGAAGCGCGGCATGCGCAGCTGCTGGACCTCTCCCCCGACGCCCAGCTGCGCGACGTGGGCGCGGCCGAGCCCGGGGTGTCCCCGCGTCGGCGCCCGGTGGCGTTCACGCCGACCTAGGGGGCGGCCCGGTGTAGCCGCTGCTCCACCGGAACCGGTTCTCCGGCTGGGCGTACTCCTCCACGAGGTGGGCGATCCAGCCCGCCGTCCGGGCGATCGCGAAGATCACCTCGCTGGCACCCGGCCCCATGCCGGTCGCGTGCGCCAGCACGGCCACCGCGAAGTCGACGTTGGGGAGGGCGTTCCGCCGTGCCGCCGTGGCGGTGAGGTCGTCGACGGCGCGCCGCAGATCGCCCTCGATGGGCAGGTCCGCGAGGAGGTCGAGCAGGGCCGCTCCCCGCGGGTCGCCCTCCGGGTACAGCGAATGCCCGAATCCGGGGAGCCTGCCGGTACGCAGCCACTCGGCGATGGCCGCCGACGCCCCCTCCCGCCGCGCGGCCTCGACCATCCGGTGGACGCTGCTGCCGATCGCCCCGTGCATCGGCCCGTCGAGCGCGCCGAGGCCGGCCAGCACGGCCGCGTAGGGGTTCGCTCTGGTCGATGCGGCGACGCGCACCGCGATGGTCGAGGCGGCCAGGTCGTGGTCGGCGAGCAGCACGAGTGTGGCGTTGAGCGCCCGGAGGCCCGCCGGGGACGGCGGCCCGACTGTCAACCGCGACCACAGGCGGGCCGCGAGGCTGCCGTCTGGGGTTGCCTTGGCGGCGAAGGGAAGGGCGTCGACCATGGTGGACAGCAGCCCGGGTGCGAGGGCCGTCACGGTGGCGGGTGCCAGGTCGAAGCGCAGCGGATCCATCGCGGACGCGACGGAGACGATCACCGGCAGCCGGTCGAAGAGGCGGGCCTGGGCGGGCAGGTGGCTGCTCGCCCGCCTGGTGCTGTCGAGGACTTCAGGGGAGGCCGCGAAGCCGTCTCCGTGCCACTCGCCCGTCCACAGCCAGTGTGCGACCTGCTCGAACGGAGTGACCGGCGCGAGCTTGGCCGCGTCCAGTCCGCGGTAGTGGAGCCGGCCGTAGGCGATCAGGGTGGTCGCTGTCCGCATTGCCGGGGCGGCGTCGCGTTCCGGCCGGGTCGCCTGCGTGCGGGCCGCCAGCCGCTCGACGTCGGTCAGCCGGAAGCGGCTGATCCGCTCGCCGGGGGCCTTGACCCGTGGGAGCAACCCTCGGCTGACGTACGCGTAGATCGTCTCCGGCTTGACGCGCAGGCGCAGCGCCACGTCGGCAGTCGTCAGCAGGGGGTCCTTGGACATGTGGTCACGGTCTCACATTGACTGGATCAACGTTGACGGGGTCCCTCTGGTGGCGTGACGCTGCTTGCATGGCTGACACCATCACCGTTCCGCGTGGGCTTGCCGGCGTCGTGGTCACCGATACCACGATCGGCCGCGTCCGCGGCCACGAGGGCTTCTACCACTACCGGCAGTACTCTGCGATCGACCTGGCCGAGCACCGCACCCTGGAGGAGGTCTGGACGCTGCTCATCGACGGCTCCCTGCCCGCCGAGCCCAAGGCCCTGCACCAGGTGATCGCGCCGCTGCGCCACATCCCACCGGAAGTCGCCGCCGCGCTGCCCGGCATCGCGGCGGCGTCGGCGTCGCCCGACCCGATGGGCGGGCTGCGCGCCGCGCTGGCCGTCGCCGGCCTCGCCGCCGGCGCCCGCCCGCTCTACGACACCTCGCCCGCGCAACGGCGGGCGCAGGCGATGGCGCTCTGCGCCCTCACGCCCAGCCTGCTCGCGGCGTTGTTCCGCCTGCGAGCGGGTCTGCAACCGGTCGCACCGCGCGACGACCTGTCGCACGCGGCCAACTACCTGTACATGATCACGGGCGAGGAGCCGTCCGAGCCGCACGCCCGGGCGATCGAGCGCTATCTGATCGCGACGGTTGATCACGGCTTCAACGCGTCAACCTTTACCGCCCGCGTCATCGCCTCCACCGGCGCCGACATCTACGCGTGCGTCGGCGGCGCCCTCGGTGCTCTGTCCGGACCACTGCACGGGGGCGCCCCCAGCCGGGCACTCGACACCCTCGACGCCATCGGCTCCATCGACCGGGCCGACCCCTGGTTGCGCTCGCGCATCTTGAACGGCGAGCGGATCATGGGGTTCGGGCACCCCGTCTACCGTACCGAGGACCCGCGGTCGCGCATGCTCAAGGGAATCGCCCAGGGCCTCGGCGGAGAGCTGGTGGACTTCGCCGTGGCCGTCGAGGAGCGAATCCTGTCACTGCTGGCGGAGCTGAAGCCGGGCCGTGAGCTGCACACCAACGTGGAGTACTACGCAGGTGTCGTCATGCACCTGTGCGGGCTGCCGCGGGAGATGTTCACCCCGACCTTTGCCGCCAGCCGGGTCATCGGGTGGTGTGCGAACGTGTTGGAGCAGGCCGAGGACTCGAAGATCATCCGGCCGGACTCGCGGTACGTCGGTCCTCACGCGCCACAACCGGTGCCGCCGGACGGCTCGACACCCGTGGCATAGGCGTTCGTCCCACGGCGCCCTCCCCCGAAGGCCGGCAGGGGATGGCTCACGGGGAGGCGGATGGTCATGAGCCGGATCATGGCCTCGAAGTTGGCAGTCAGGTGTTGGTGGTCGCGGGCGAGCCGACGGCTCGGAGCTTCGGCTCGCGTCGGGGTTTCACGAACCTTCCCACGGGCGCTGGACCTGAGGTCGGTCAGGTCCAGCGCTGCGTGGTCATCGCCAGGTCATGTCGATCTTGCGCTCGAAGGTGGCGTAGCCGGCCCGGGCGAAGGCCGCCGCCATCGGTGCGTTACCGACGTCGGTGGCGGCCCGGATCCGCGGTACGTTCTGCGCCGCGAGCAGGCTCGTGCCCGCGGCAAGCACGTCGTGAATATAGCCATGGCCGCGATGTGCCGGCAGCACTCCGAGGTACGCGATGATCGGGTTGTAACCGTTGTGTGCGGGGATCACGAACCCGACCGGTTCTCCGTCCGGTAGCGTCGCGATCCGCCACCACTCGTGCGGGCTGGCGTAGCGGTCGAGCTCGTTGTGGTACTGGTCCTGGGCGGCCTGACTGGGGGTCATGCGGGTCAGGCCGTCGCGACTGTGCGCATCGAGAGTGCCGTCCAGCACGAGTGTCATGAGTTCGATGAGCTCGTCCGGGTCGCGAACCGGTCGGAAGGTGAGCCGCCCGCTGAGGTCGGGAACGGGTGTACCGGGTCGCCATTCCAGGCGCAGCCGTTCGACGAACAGCTTCGCTCCGACACGTTCGAGAGCCCGCATCCGGTCGTCGACCGCCTGCCGGGTGTGTTGGTGGTCGCGCCAGTCCGGGGGGAGGAACCGGCCGTACTCCGGGGGCGCCACGCCAGCGGGGACCACTGCGGGCAGCGCGGCCTTCAGCAACCGCACGCCGTCGTCGGTGTCGCCGTCGATGTCAAAGATGTCCATCAAAAGCGGGTGCTCGTCCCCGACCCGCGACCACCATCCGGCCCGGGCCACCACGCGATCACCGCGCAGGGCGAGCCACAGCCATTCCGGCCGGCGGCGGCCCGCAGCCAGGTCGTCACCGACCTCGTCGTTGAGGACGTACGGCAAACTGTTGAACAGGTCCAGCTCATCAGGCCCGGTGATCGGGCGCAGGGTCAGGTCATGCTGGTGCAGAATCAAGGCATTCTCCGTTTGGAGGCGCCCTGCCCGCTCCGGGATCAGCGCAGCTGGTTACCCCGGGAGGACACGAGCGCGGCGTGCATGGCGTACATGGCCCAGCCCTCCTTCCTCATAGGTCCGGCAACCAGTTCTATTCGGCGCGTCCCTCACGCGCAACCCATTAACGAACCACCTGGACCGGCTGTGTGTTTCTCCGGATCGAAGCGCTTGCTCCTCACGCGGCGTCATGCCACATAGTCGGTGGCGTGGAGGAGCACCTGACCGTGGGGCGCGTGGCGGAGTTGGCCGGCGTCAGCGTCCGCACGCTGCATCACTATGACGAGATCGGGCTCCTGGAGCCGTCCACGCGGACCGCGGCTGGGCACCGGGCCTACTCCGCAGGCGATGTGGAGCGACTCCGAGAGGTGCTCGCCTACCGGCGGCTCGGCTTCGGATTGCGGGAGATCGCGAATCTGGTTGACGATCCGGCCACCGACGCAGTCGCGCACCTGTGCCGGCTGCGCGGCCTGCTGATGGACCAGCGCGACCGCGCTGCTGCCATGGTGACGGCCATAGACAGGGAACTGGAGGCACGAGCAATGGGAATCAGGACGACGCCAGAGGAGCAACTGAAAGTGTTCGGCGCGCAGTTGTACGACGCCATCGGATCCGCATACCCAGCGACGCGGCGCACCGAGCCACGGATCGCCGCGCGCATCTGGGATGCGCTGGGGGACGCACGAACGGTGCTCAACGTCGGGGCTGGCACCGGCTCCTACGAACCACCCGACCGCGACGTCACGGCGGTAGAACCGTCGGCGGTCATGCGGGCGCAGCGTCCCGTGGGCGCGGCGCCGTGCGTGGCCGCCGCTGCGGAAAGTCTGCCGTTCGAGGACCAGTCCTTTGACGCCGCGATGGCGGTCAGCACCGTCCATCACTGGCCGGACCCGGTCGCCGGGCTGCGCGAGATGCGACGTGTGGCCCGCCGCGTGGTCGTGTTCACGTACGACGCCGATGACACCGGCTGGCGTCAGCGGTTCTGGCTCACCCGCGACTACTTACCTGAGTTCGCAGACCTCCTCGTCGGCTGGCCATCCTTGGCCGATCTGACCCGCGCGATCGGAGGACGCGCGGAGCCGGTGCTCGTACCGTGGGACTGCGCTGACGGCTTCTTCGAGGCATACTGGCGCCGGCCTGAGGCGTACCTGGACGAACATGTACGCCGCGCGGTTTCGGTATGGACCAGAGTCGGGCCGCAGGCTGAGCAACGGGCAGTCAGCACACTCCGCGAAGATCTTTCCTCAGGCCGGTGGGCCGAGCGCAACCGCGACCTCGTCGCCCTCGACACGGCGGAGCTCGGTCTCCGCCTGCTCGTAGCCTGAGGGCGGACGACCGGCGTGGCGGACCTGTCTCGGCGTTGTGAGGCGGCGGTTGAGTTCCGCCCGGACGGCGGGCCACCCGCTTGCGATGATCGAGTAGACAGCGGTGTCGCGCACGCTGCACCGGCCGTCACGCGGGTGGACACCCGTGGCCGCCAGCCGGCCGGACGGCTGCCCGACTCCGTGGTCCGGGCCGGCGTCCGGCGGCGCGGCGGTGTCACTCGCAGAACACCTGCACCTTGGCGTCGGGCTGGTCGACGTCGACGGTGACGTCGTCGAGTTGCTCGATGAGCTCCTCGATGTGCTGCGGCTTGAGTTGGGTGAGGTCGATCGGTACCCCTGACTTGTTCAGCTCCGCGTTGACCTGGGTGAGCGCCTGCGGTGGGATAAGGCTCGTGAGCCGGACCCCGGCGCGCAGCAGCTGCAGCGGGACCCGGACGTTGACCCGGCCTGGCCCGTCGCCGCCGAAGTTGTCCGCCGAGCTCACCACGACGCGCAGGTGCTTGGGTCGGGGTTTCGGGCGGGGTGCGGCTCCCAGCGGCGACTCGGGTTGTTCTCGTTGGAGGGCGTCGATCAGTCGCTCGGCTTCGTCTGCGGTGATCTTGCCCTCGGCGAGCATCTGCAGGATCTGGCGGCGCTGCTCGTTCATTGTTGCTCCTCCCCCTTCTGACTCATCTGACGCTTACCAGCACGGCCGTTCGGCCCTGCTCAACCTCGATCCGGGTGCCGGGCAGCGCCCACAGCAGTCGCCCGATGCCGCGCAGCGCGCCCACCGGGCTCACCCGGGTGGCGAGGCATGCGACCAGTCCGACCAGCACGGCGAGCAGCAGCAGCGGCGACAGCACCAGCAGCACCGGCAGGACAGGGATATACAGCCGCAGCCAGCGGCCGTTGGGACGGCGATGGCGTACCGTCACCAGGTGCGGGATCATCGGGACCTCTCCAGCTCGGCCAGCGCCTCCTGGACGCTGATCTCCCCCCGCCGCAGGCGGTCAACGACGTCGGCGCCGGTGGGCGCCGGGTCGGTGTCGACGAAGTCGAGGTGCTCGGCGATCCGGTTCAGCCGAGACTTGATCGTCGGGTAGCTCACCCCGAAGATCCGCTCCATCTCCTTGATCGAACCGTGTGACCGGACGAAGGCGGCGACGAACACCTGGTCGTCAACGCTGAGCTGAGCCAGCTGCGGCGGCTCGAACTGACCCTCGACCACGACGCCGCTGCCGGCGAGGCGGACCCGCTCGACCACGAACGGCCGTCCGTGCGTCAGGTCCGTCAGTTCCTGCCAGTCCACCCTCGACTCCCCTGCTCTTGACGGAATCACCCTCCATTCATTTCTATATTGACTTTTTTAATATGTCAACGCGTGGATCTTAACTTTCCTAATTTGATCTTGAATGGCCTGGACCATCCGAGTCCAGTCGTCCGCGATCCGCCTGTCCCAGTCATGGCCAGCAGTGCAGTCGTCCCAGCCAGGCGTCGTCGACGCACCCGCAACCAGACGGGCCGGCAGTATGCCGACAAGCCCACTATCCCGTGCTGCGCTTCATCCGGCGCAGGCCGTGACATCATCGCCCCATGACGGCTGAGTCCCGGCACCTATCGGTGCACATCGATCGGCTGGTGGAGGAGGTCTACGCATTCGCCGCCGATCCGGCGAACCTGCCTCGGTGGGCGCCGGGCCTGGGCAGCTCAGTGGTGCGGATGGACGACAACTGGTTCATCGAGACGCCGGAGGGCCGGGTTCGGGTGACGTTCGCCCCGAAAAACGACTACGGGGTGCTCGACCACGAGGTAGTGACGCCCTCCGGTGAGACGGTGTATGTGCCGCTGCGGGTGGTTGCGAGCGGCGCTGGCTGCGAGGTGGTCTTTACGCTCCGCCGCTCGCCAGGGATGACCGACGCAGAGTTCGAACGGGACACGGCATTGGTCAACGCCAACCTCGCCCTGCTCAAGAAGGCCCTCGAACGCCGAGCAACGTCGTCCAGCGGGTAGGGCGCGCCTCAGAGGTTTCAGGTACGGGAGGCGCCGTGCGATAGACAATTGGCACCGGCCGTTCGGCTGACGCGGTCGGCATCGACAGCCGCCGGTACTATCCGGGGCTATCCTTACCGGACGGGAACGCTGATGTCCTATCTGGGCGTGTCGTGAGCGGTGTGGTGGTCGGGCAGGTCGCCGTATGTGTGACGGTTGCCGTGATCTCTGGCTGGTTGTATCGGCTGGGTTCAGGGCTTCGACCTGTTGCGGTTGCCGTGTGGGCAGCACCGCTGCCGCTGCTCGTGCTCGCGCCGAGAGTGCCGTGGTTGGTAGCGGTCAGCGTGGCCGCCGGTGCCTGGCTTATCGGCCAATCCGGGTTCTGGTCGTACTACACCCGCGACGTGAAACTGCCCCGGCTGCTGGTCGCGATGCAGTTCGTCGGAGGTTGTGCAGGGGTCGCGTTCATCGTGGGGCTTGCGCGGGCGCACCTCGTCGACGGTCATGTGGCGCTGGCCGCCCTGACCCTGCCCGTGGCGTGGGCGGCGATGGAGTTCCTCGTGGCGCTTGGGTCGCCGCACGGCGCGTGGTGGAGCCTGGCCTATTCGCAGGCGGACCTTCCGGTCGTCACACAGGTGGCCTCGTTGACCGGAGTCTGGGGCATCGTAGCGTTGCTCGCGCTTCCGGCCAGTGTTGCCGCTGCCGTGACGGCACCATCGCACACGGACGGTGAACGGGCGGCAGTGGTCCTCACCGCTGTGGCACTGGTCGCCGTGCTCATCGGGTACGTCGTCCGGCGCGGCCGGCGTGCCGTGCTCGCAGAGCCGGTGCACGTCGGTTTGGCCGCGGTCGAGCAGCCCGGAGGGCCGGTATCGATCGACTCGCCGGAGGGCGCGGCACTGGTCTCCCGGTACATCAATCAGGTGCGGCTCCTCGCGGGTCGGGGGGCCAGAGTCATCGCGTTGCCCGAGGTGACGTTCAGCGTCGACGAAAGCCGGATGGTCGACCAGATGCAGCCCCTTGCACAGGCGGCGGTCGACCTGGGCGTGGATCTCGTGGTCGGAGTGGCTCGCCTGGGTGAGACCGCGTCGGCCAATGTCGCGGCGGCCTTCGGCGCTGCCGGCGAGCCGCCGAGCCAGTACCAGAAGCACCACCTGCTGCCGGGACTCGAGGCCGCCTACCGACCGGGTCGCGACCTGTTGTACTTGCCAACTGATCGGCGCATAGGTGTGCTCATCTGTAAAGATCTCGACTTTCCTGGGCTGGCTCGCGCCTACCGGCGCGGCGGTGCGCAGCTGCTGCTGGCTCCAGCATGGGACTTCGACCGTGATGGTTGGCTGCACAGCCGAATGGCGGTATTACGAGGTGTGGAATCGGGCGTCGCGGTGGCGCGCGTCGCCCGCGCTGGCCGAGCCACGGTAAGCGACGCACTTGGCAGAATCGTCGTCGAGGCTGACCCCGCCGAGGGTAGGGCCATCGACGTCAAGATCCCGCTGGCCGCGACCCCGAGTCTCTACAGTCGACTCGGAGACTGGTTTGGATGGTGCTGCGTGGCCGCGACGGCCCTGATCGCGGTAACGCTGATCTGACCCAGGCGCCATCCACTAGGGCATGAGGTCGGGCCGGTACACCCGGAACCACTCGCCGATACGGCCGGTGCGCCAATCGCGGTCGGCGATCGCCCGGGCGGCGCCAGTGGGTGCGATGACACCGGTCCGGCGCTGCCCCAGCACGGTGATCCCCTGGATGTCGGCCCACCGCATACGTACGACCGCACCGTTACGGCAGGAACTCGACGCCGTTGGCGGACAGCCGCAGGCCGTGCCTGCGGCTGGCGACCCGATGCAGCAGCGTGATCAGGCCGACAGGTGTGACCGGCAGCAGCACGGCCCCACCCCCGAGGGGCGTCGGCGATTGCTGCCTTCGTTCCTGCACCACCTGAACCCGTCGCGCGGCCAAGGCCAACATCCGAAATGGAGTAGCCAAAGGGTTTGCTCAGGCGGTGAGCTGTCGTTCAGAACCACACTTCAGTTTCCGCGTCAGACAAGGACCTCTCAGTGAGCAACACACCGCACCTCGGTCCCCTGCCCCAACGCATTACCGTCGACGCGGATCAGGTGCGTCGGCTTGTCGCCGACCAGTTCCCTCAGTGGGCCGGCCTCTCGGTTCAGCCCGTAGCCAACGGCGGCTGGGACAACTGGACCTTCCACCTCGGCCCGCGGATGTCAGTGCGGTTGCCCAGCGCATCCGAGTACGCCTTGGCGGTCGACAAGGAGCACCGGTGGCTTCCGGCGCTCGCCCCCCGACTCCCGCTGCCCATCCCCAGCCCACTGGCGAAAGGTGAACCCGGCGCGGGCTACCCCTACTCGTGGTCGGTCTACCCATGGCTCGACGGCGAGTCTGCTTGCGCGGACAGGATCGTCGACCCCGTCCGGTTCGCGCTCGACCTGGCCGGGTTCCTGGCGGCCTTGCAGCGCGTCGACACCACTGATGGTCCCGGCCCCGGACAGCACAACTGGTTCCGCGGCGGCACGCTGCGCACCTACGAGGTGCAAGCCCAGCGCGCGCTCACGGCACTCGACGGCCACGTCGACATCGACCTGGCCCGCGAGATCTGGCAGAGCGCACTGGACGCACGCTGGGACGGCGTGCAGAGCTGGTTCCACGGTGACGTCGCCCAAGGAAATCTCCTGCTCATCGATGGGGAGTTGGCAGCTGTCATCGATTTCGGGACATGTGGCGTCGGCGATCCAGCCTGTGACCTGGCAATCGCGTGGACACTGCTGACCGCTGACGGCCGGCAGGCGTTCCGGGAACGGCTGTCGGTCGATGAGGCGACATGGGCGCGCGGGCGTGGCTGGGCCCTCTGGAAGACGCTCGCCACCTGCGCCTCCACCCTGAGCGATGCCGACGAGCCGGCCGCGAGCGCGCTGCACGTCCTCGGCGAGATCTTCTCTGAGTACACGGCCAGCGCCGCCGCCATCAAACCCGAGCCTTGACATCCTCCCGGCCCTGAAGGGAACGGGATTCTCCCGGTCGCCGCGAGGGTTCCTGTTTCGTCGCCGCAACCCGGGCATCGCCGGCAGTCGGCCCGTCCGACAGCACTGGTACGTGAAGCGGCCGCGCAGCTCGGCGCGGCGCCGGTGGTGGTCGGGGTATGGGCGTCAGTCGGGGGTCTCCTTCTCGCGAATCGCCCGGTCGATGCGGCGGTCGGGTACGACCCACATGATCGCCACGGTGACGAAACACGCCATGGCGAGCCCAACTCCGATAGGTCCGCTCCGGTCGATCAGCAGTGCGCTGAGGATCCCCGCGAGGTAGAACACGGGCGAGATCTTGCCCTTGATGTCGGTGCCGATGGCTCGTCTCAGCGCCGATGCCGGTCCCTGCTGCCGGATGATCACCGCTTGGAGCACGAAGTATGCGATGGCCGCGCTGAGCAGGTTCAGACCGTAGATGACGACCGGGGTCGGTTCAAACCTTGAGTCGTCGACCCAGGCCGTCGTCAACGGGAACAGCGACAGGCAGAACAGTAGCGCCAGGTTCGCCCACAGCACTCCGCCACGGACCTGCCGTACCAGGTGGAACATGTGGTGGTGGTTGTTCCAGTAGATGCCGACATAGACGAAGGTGAGGAGGTAGGTCAGCAGCCCGACGCCGGTCGTGCGGACGAGGTCGGAGAAGGTGTGGCCTGTCGGGACTTTGAGCTCCAGCACCATGATCGTGATGATGATGGCAAGGACGCCGTCACTGAACGCCTCCAGCCGGTTGGTCGGCACCGCACCACCCTCCTTGTTCCTCGGTCACGCGGTCGTGCACCGCGACCTGGTAGGAGACAAGCACAGCAGACGCTGCGACGAGGCGTCTGCCGAACCAGAGATCGGTGGGGGACGCTTGAATGGCGACGGGTGGTCACTCGTCGGCGCGCCGGCGGTAGCGGGCCATCTTGTCGCGGCTGCCGCAGGCCTGCATGGAGCACCAACGGCGGCTGCCTGCCCGCGAGGTGTCCAGGTAGAGCAGCGTGCACGTGTCGCTGGAGCATTGGCGCAGGCGGTTGGCGTGGGGGCTGCCGATCAGGTCGACGCCGTCGCGAGCCACGAACGCCAGCAGCCCGCTGACGGCGGGTTCCACGAGATGTTTCGCCGTACCGTCGGCCGTGAGCCGGACCGCGGGTGGCGCCTTGGCCGCCCAGCGGTTCACCACATCGATGGCTCGGCGGTCCAGCGATTCCTGGAAGACCCGGCCCCGCATCAACCGGTAGAGGGCTTCGCGCAGCTCACGGGCGCTGCGGAGGGCCGAGGCCGAAACCGGCACGGGGATGTCGGTCAGACCCGCCTCGAGGAACCAGCGCGCGAGGTCGGCCGGGGCAGGGATGCGCTCGAGGCTGGGGTCGCGCCACCGAAGGCCGTGGGTCGCGGTGAAGTCGACCGAAACCCGGCCGCCGACGAACCGGAACGCCGCCTCATCCTGGAACACCACTCGATGATACCGGTTCAACCGGTAACCCAGGTCACGCCTGGAGCGCTGTTGTGTTACCGGCTCGACTAGTAACGTATCGGCGCATGAGGACTCTTGTCGTCGGGGCGGGCGCGACCGGAGGCTACTTCGGCGCCCAACTCCAGCAGGCCGGCCGGGACGTCACCTTCCTCGTCCGACCCAGGCGCGCCGACGTGCTCCGCGAGCGCGGGCTACGAATCACCGGCCTCGGGACCGACACCGTGCTCACGCCACGGCTGCTCACGGCCGCCGATCTTGATGGGCACTACGACGTCGTGCTCGTCTCGGTGAAGGCCACCGCGCTGCCGGCGGCGATCGACGACGTCGCCGCTGCGGTCGGCCCGCGTACCACGATGATCCCGTTCTTGAACGGCATGGCGCACATGGACGCGCTGAACGAGCGGTTCGACGTGGACCGTGTGCTCGGCGGCGTAGTCCGCGTGCTCACCACGCTCGACGCCGAGGGTGACATCGTCCGGTTGGGTGCCCTGGCCGAGATCGTCATCGGCGAACAGCACGGCGGCTCGTCGCAGCGTGTCGAGCGGATCACTGAGGTGCTGTCCGGCGCCGGCTTCGACTTCTTCGTCTCGCCGGACATCCGCAGAGCCATGTGGCACAAGTGGGTCTTCATCAGCACCCTCGGCGCCCTCAACACCCTGGTGCGCGGTTCGGTGGGCGACGCCGTGGCGGTCCCCGCAGGCGACCGCCTCGGCCAGCAGATCGCCGCCGAGGCCGCGGCCGTCGCCGCAGCGGCCGGGTATCCGGTGCCGAAGCAGGCCCTCGACAACGTCCAGGCCTTCGTGACCCGGCCCGGCTCGGCCGACACCGCCTCGCTCTACCGGGACCTGATCGCCGGTCAGCCGACCGAGGCCGAGCAGATCTTCGGCGACCTCACGGTGCGGGCCCGTGCGCTCGGCGTACCCACTCCTCTGCTGGACGCGACGGCGGTGGCTCTGCGCGTGCACGAACAGCGTCTCACCTGCGGATAGCTGCTGCCTCCAAGCCCAGCCGCCGCTTGGCCTCCTTCGGCATCCGGGCCAGGTGTCACGCCCGTTGTTACGGTGCACCTGTGATCAAGGACTTGACGGACGCCTATCTCCGAGCAGTGGACGAAGCTCTGCCGGGCTTCGTCGAGAAGCTCTACGTCGTGGGTTCGGCGGCACTCGGCGCCTGGGTGCCCAACGCCAGCGACGTCGACACGATCATCGGAACATCACGCGTCGCGAGCCCAAGTGACCTGGCTGCGCTGGCGAAGGTTCACGAGGCCATGCCAGCCAGGCCGCACCTGGACGGTGTATACCTCGATCAGGCGGCGTTCGAGGAGTTTCCCATTGATCGTCGCGTTGTTCCGTTCGTCGTCGATGGCGAGCCTCGCACCGACGAGCCATGCGGGGAATTGACTCCTGTGCTCTGGCTGACCCTGCAACGGTACGGAATCCGGGTTCGCGGGCCGGAGGTCGACGAACTCGGCGTACACGTCGACCCGGCGGCGCTGCGCCGCTACAACCTCGAGAACCTCCGTGACTACTGGAAGCCAGCGGCCCCAAGCATCTATCAGCACATTGCCGAGCTACCCGCGGACGCCCCTGTGGATGCCAGCGCCGTAGCGTGGTGCATTCTCGGTCCAGCCCGGCTGCACTACACGCTCGCCCACGAAGACATCACCTCGAAGGCCGGCGCCGCAGCACACCTCGCCGAGGTCTTCCCCGAATGGAGAGCCTTAGCCCACCGCGCGGTCCGGTGGCGCACCGGCCAGCATGAGTCATTCACCGCGGCGGACCTGCGGGAAGTGGCCCGCAGCATCGACGCTGTAACTGACGACGCTTGGCAACGCTGGGGAGACCAGATCGCCTGAGCCGCAAGCCGATCGCGGCCTCATCGGGCAGCCCGTTGCAGTAGACGCAGTGCGAACCCTTGTCGCGCCGCGGCTTGATGCCACATTGCCGGAACACCGATGGACGGAGGCTGACCCAATTCCCGGTCAAGTCCGACGCCACGTACGTCGCCGGCGGACCGTCGAAACTCATCGGCCAGGCCACCCTGACCAACAGGTACGGCCACGACGTGCCCAACCCCGTGTTCGAATGGGACGGCGCCTTCGACCCCGACAACTGAACCTGCGGCCCGCTCGGTCTCCGGCCAGTGCCCCGGCGATGGGACGGCTGTCTACTCGTCGAGGGCTTGCTGGAGCGCCGGGTCGGGAACTGAGGAAACCGCGGGTGGACGCGCGGTCACCAGGTCGTAAACCACCTTCCACGCCGCCGGTACCTCGCGCGCGCTGTTCTTCGCCAGAGTCACCGTCCGACAGCCTTCACAGCGGGCGGCGACTCCGTTCGCGTCGATGCCGAGATGCCGGCACAGTGCCACGGCGCGGGGCAGGTGCAGGGACTGGCTGACGAGCAGCGCGTGGCGTACGCCGTACACGTCATGAGCGCGCTTGCAGGTGTCGTAGCTGTCGAGACCGTACGGGTCACCGACGATGTGCTCGGCGGGCACGCCCGCGGCGACGAGGTACGCCGTCATCACGGCGATCTCGTCGCCCGAGGCACCGCCACGGTCGCCGGAAACGAGCACGGCGCGGGCCTTGCCGTCCTTGACCAGTTGGGCCGCCACGTCCAGCCGCCCCTTCAGGAACGGCATGGGCTGGGTGCCTCCTGGCGCCAGTTGCGCGCCGAACACGATCACGACCGGCGCCTCGGGCGCATCACCGTTCGTGTACAGATGGCCCGCGGAGGTCGCCCGGATCCAGAGCGCCGGGGCGGCGAAGAGCAGCACGAGCCCGGCCGCGACGACGAGGGCCCGCCGGACGAGCCGACGTCGCCGACGGGCCGGTGACTCTTCGGGGCGCGGGCCGTCCGCGTGAGCGGGCGGGATCGACCCGGAAGGGCCTGGCGTGACGGTCACGGCCCGATGGTAGGCACCGCCTCAAGCGGAAGTGGTCCCGCGAGTGGGTTGGAACAGTTCGATGAGGTTGCCGGCGGGGTCGGCGAGCAGGATTTGGCGTCCGCCGGGGCCGGTGACCAGTTCGCTGCGGAATGGCAGGCCGGCGGCGCGCAGCCGGTCGATTTCGCTGTCGAGGTCGTCGACGGCCAGGTGGATCCGGTTGCGTCCCGCGGTGGTGGCGTCGGCGGGGGTGGCGCGGGCACCGGAGCTGGCTGGCCCGGACAGCAGCAACCGCAGCGGGCCGCGTACCACGTCGGCGAAGGCGGGCGCGGCGCTGGTGTTCAGGGTGAAGCCGAGATGGGTGGTGTAGAAGTCGATGGCCGCTTGGACGTCATCGACGAGGTAGCGGACACTGGCGTACTGGTCGGGTGCGGTCATGGCTGGCTCTCCTTCAACAGCCGGTGGTGCTGAGGACGGGCAGCAGGTGCCTGATGCGGGTGTCGATGTCGGTCGCAGCGTGTCGGAAGGCGGGGTAGCTGGCCTGGTCGGTGTTGCCGTCCGCGGCGGGGTCGGGGATGCTCCAGTGCGCCCTGCGGGGATGGTCCGGGAAGTCAGGGCAGATCTCGCGGGCCTTGTCGCACAGGCTGATCACGTAGTCGAACCGGCGACCGGTCATCGTGTCCAGGTGCCGGGGGCGCTGGTCGGCGATGTCGATGCCGAACTGGTCGTGCAGCACTCGTACGGCGTTGGGGTGAAGGTGGGGCTTGGGCCGGTTGCCGGCGCTGGCCGCCTCGACCTGGCCGCCGGTGTGGTGGCGTAGCAGGGCCTCGGCGATCGGTGAACGGGCGCTGTTCCCGCTGCAGATGAACAGCACAACGAGGCGGGAGCCCCGCAGGTCAACCGGGGGTATGCGCGGGGTGGGCTCCCGGCGCAGGGCCGGGTGCAGCCCGGCGCTGGTGTCGGCCATCGCCTCCGCGCAGCGATCCAGGTCCAGGTGGTAATAGCTGTCGCGGCCGTCGAAGCTGCTGCGCGTGGTGGTGAGCAGCCCACCGTCACGCAGTAGCCGCAGGTGGTAGGAGACCAGGTTCTGCGGCTCACCCACCAGAGTCACCAACTCGCGGACCCGGTAGTCGCTGTTCGCGAGTTCGGTCAGCAGCCGCCACCGCAGCGGGTGGGCGGCCAATCGTACGAACGCCGGCGTGGCTTGACCCGACGGCACCATGATCAGCAGAATACATCAAACCGATTTGATTGAGTAGGCGTCCACTCCGGTGGGACGAGGAGCAGCGTTGACTGACAGCGGGCAAGAGGCGCACAGCCCAGGCCACCCCACGACGTTGGCACGGCGGTTGGGCACCTCCGACGCGGTGGTCATCGGTCTGGGATCGATGATCGGTGCCGGGGTGTTCGCCGCCTTCGCGCCCGCCGCGAAGGCCGCCGGTAGTGGCCTACTGATCGGCTTGGCCCTGGCGGCCGTCGTCGCCTACTGCAATGGGACCTCTTCGGCGCAGCTGGCAGCCGTGTATCCCACCTCCGGAGGGACCTACATCTACGGGCGCGAGCGGCTGGGCGACTGGTGGGGCTTCGTCGCCGGATGGGGATTCGTGGTGGGCAAGACAGCCTCCTGTGCTGCCATTGCGCTGACCTTCGCGGAATACGCCGCGCCCGATGGATGGCGCAGGCCGGTTGCGCTCGCAGCGGTAATCGGTCTGGCGGCGGTCAACTACCGTGGCGTCACCCGCACCGCCCGACTGACCCGCGTCCTGGTCACGATCGTCCTGGCGGTACTGGCCTTGGCAGTGGCATTGAACGTCGCCGGTGGTGTGGGCACCTGGTCGCACGGGTCGAGCTGGGCGGGACCGTCCGGGGGATGGTACGGAATCCTACAATCGGGCGGGCTGCTGTTCTTCGCCTTCGCCGGCTACGCACGCATCGCCACCATGGGTGAAGAGGTCCGTGACCCACGCCGGACCATCCCCCGTGCGATCGTGCTCGCCCTGGTCATCACCATGGTCGTCTATCTCGCGGTGGCCGTCAGCCTGCTGCTGGTGCTCGGCCCTGATCGCCTCGCCCACGCCACCGCGCCCCTGGCTACCGCGGTGCAAACCGCTGGTTGGAGCTGGGCTTCGCCGATCGTGCGCATCGGCGCCGCCGCAGCGGCGCTGGGTTCCCTGCTGGCTCTGATCGCGGGTGTCGGGCGTACGAGCTTGGCCATGGCTCGCGAACGTGATCTACCCAGTTGGCTGGCTGCTGTACATCCACGCTTCCGGGTGCCGCACCACGCCGAGATCGCTCTTGCCGCCGTCGTCGGAGTTCTCGTGCTCGTGACCGACCTGCGCAACGTCATCGGCTTCTCCTCCTTCGGCGTGCTCATCTACTACCTCATTGCCAACATCTCGGCCTTCACCCAGCCCCGGCAACAGCGCCGCTTCCCGCGCCCTCTGCAGCTGCTCGGCGCTCTTGGCTGCGTGATCCTTGTCGCCGCACTGCCGATCACAGCCGTGGTCGCGGGCCTGGCCGTCTTCGCCGCCGGCCTGCTCTATCGCGGCCTCCGCTTGGCGCTCACCACCCGAGCGGCCGGACACCCCGATTGAACGGCCCGAGAGCGCCGGAACACGGTCGGGCCGGCGGGAGCGTGCCCGTCGTCGTGGTCGACCGGAGGGGCGGATGGCGACTACGCGGGACTACCCTTCGCGGGGCTGACTCACGGCGAGAATGTTGCCTTCGCTGTCCTTGAACCAGGCGCCTCGCATCGTCGGCAATTCTGCGACGCCGTTGACGGTCTTGAGACCAGGGAGATCGTATTCTTCAAACGTCACGCCTCGCGCCCGGAGATCCGCCATCTCGGCGTCGAGGTCGGCGACCAACCAGGCCGCCAACGTGTGGGGCGCCTGCCCGGCACCGGAGGTGGGATAGATGAAGAACTGCGTTCCACCGGACTCGAAATGGACGGCGTCCTCGGCCTCCCGTGAGATCGTCAGGCCGAGGGTGTCGCGATAGAAGCGCTTGGCTCGTTCCATGTCGCTCGCTGGAATGGCCGCCTGCACCGGTGTGTCGGTCAACATGTTGGCTCACCTCCCGCGACAGCGTAACCAGCACCAGGCCGGGCTGCTTCCGATTTATCCACTTTTGGGATCGCTGTGGCTGCGCTCGAGCTCGCCGCGAAGGCGTCCCCTCGGGCACCTGGTCGCCGCCGCGGCCGAGCTTCGCGGCGCCTGGTCGGCCCGCGCCCAGGTGGGCAGCTGGCCGACCGGGACGGGGCAGGCTGCGCTGCGGCGCTGGGGTCGCCCGGAACGGGGCGGGGCGAACATCATGCCGATATCCGCCCCGCCCCGAGGTTCGCCTGTCAGACGGATTCGAGTTGGTGGTGTTGTGCCGGGTCGCCGCCCGCGGCCTCGTCGCGCTCGCGGGCCGCGGCGGCCTCGCGCTGGGCCGCGATGTTCTTGTTGCGGGCGGCGATCAGGATGGCCTGGGCGCACAGGAAGATGCCGATCAGGAGGCTGACACCCGCGACCGGTGTCCCCCACTCGTGCGGCAGGTACATCGCCAGGAACCAGGACTTCACGTCGACGCCGGTGAGGATGAACACGAGCGGCACCAAGCCCTGAGGGAACAGCAGGATCGGGCCGCCGACCCAGCAGAGCCCGGCGATCGTCGCGTCCCGCTTGGACACCTCGATCTTGGTGCCGCCGGCCGCCGCCGCCCGGCCCGCTGCCGTGTTCCGGCCGGTACGCATGATGTGCAGCATCTCCGCGCCCTTGGCGGTGAGCTTGTTACGCGCCGCCGAGCCGAGCCACCAGGCGAGCGCGATGCCGGTCGCCAGGCTGATCGGTCCGCCGGCCCAGAGCAGCACGGGCAGGTCGAACTGGTCGCCGAGGATCACCGCGGTGAGCGCCGGGGCGACCGGGATCAGGCCGAGCCAGAACAGCACATGGGATTGTCCGGTGGTGTCGGCGCGTTCGAGCGGGTTGTCCGGGCGCCTGTGCGCGTCGGGACCGGGCACCATCGCGGCCACCGAGGCGTAGATGATCAGGCCGGCGCCGCCGCCGAGCAGCGCCGGCACCGTGGCGGCGACCCACGGCCAGGCCCAGGTGAGGCCGCTCCAGACGGTGAAGCCGATGCTGAGGGCGATCGAGATCGGGCCGAACACGGCCAGGTAGGCCCACTGCCGGCCGCGTACGTCCGCATGTTCGGTGCCGGCCGTGATGGTCTGCCAGAGTGCCGTGCCGTCCTGGCTGTACAGGTTGCAGGCCGAGGTGATGGCGAACAGGGCGACGGCCGGGCCGGCCCACGGCAGCAGCTCCTTCGCGTCGAAGGTGAGGGGAAGCAGCGCGGTGAACAGCGCCCAGGCGATCGGCACGGTGGCCGTGGTGGTCCGCAGCGGGTCACGCCACCAGGTGCGCAGCTCCTTGCGGAAGACCGCGCCGGTCGGGCCGGCGAACAGGCCGCCGGTCGGTACGGGGGCGTGGCTGGTGCCGCGAATGGTGACCCGGGAGCGGCGTGGTGTGCCGAGAGTGGCTGCCCAGATCAGCAGGAGCAGGCCGATGAGCACGGCCAGGCCGGCGAGCGCGCCGAGGACCAGCAGCCAGTCGCCGTGATCGGCGGCGTCGACCGCGACCACGCCCCAGCTCGACGGGATCCAGCGCAACGTGGTGGAGAACGACGACGAGAACCCGGTGGAGAGCACGTCCGAGTAGATGACCGCCACGATGATCATCCAGCCGGACTGGGAAAGGACGATCATGGCGGCGAACAGCACGCCGGTGATCGCGGCGCCGATCCGGGAGGTGGCGACAAAACCGAAGAGGGCGTACGCGACGCGCGACAGCAGCACCACGAACACGAGTTCCCCGGCAGCGGCCGGCACGGCGATCAGGGCCGGCACCACGCCCAGGTGCGCCGCGTACGTGATCAGGCTGAGGAAGGCCAGGGCCGTGACCGCCGTGGTGATGCCGACGAAGGCGGCGCCGAGCAGCCCGACCGCGAGTTTTCGGCGCGGCAGCGGGAGCAACGCGAAGTGGTCGGCGCGCAGCACGGCCGAACCGCCCCACAGCGGGCCGACCACCCAGCCCAGCATCCACATCGCCCAGACGCAGGCGAGCAGATCGCCCAGCACCCCCGGCTTGGCGATGTCGACGAACGTCAGCCAGATCGTGGCGGTGGCGAACAGCAGCCCGAAGATGGCGCCGGTGAACATCCAGGCGGCCTTGCCACCGGTCATGGAGTGCCGGATGATCGCCAGCTTCATCCGGATCAGGACGTCAGCCACGACAGCCCCCTGCCGGCGTGCTCGCCGCCACCGACCAGCCGGACGAACGTCTGCTCCAGCGTCTGCTCGCCGCGGACCTCGGCCAGCGGCCCGGCCGCGACGACTCGGCCGTTGGCCAGGATGGCGACCGTGTCGCACAGCTGCTCGACCAGTGCCATGACGTGGCTGGACAGCACCACCGAGCCGCCCGACTCGACGAACCGTACGAGGATCGCCTTGAGCGCGGCCGCGGACACCGGGTCGACCGCCTCGAACGGCTCGTCCAGGACCAGCAGTCGCGGCCCGTGCAGCAGCGCGGTGGCCAGGCCGATCTTCTTGCGCATGCCGGTCGAGTAGTCCACCACGAGGGTGGTCTCGGCGTCGTTGAGCTCCATCACGTCGAGCAGCTCCTGGGTGCGCTCGGCGAGCACGGCCGGCTCGATCCCGCGCAGTTGCCCGAGGAACGTGAGAAGCTCCCGGCCGGTGAGCCGTTCGGGCATCGCCAGCCCGTCGGGCAGGACGCCCATCAACGCCCGCGCCTGGACCGGGTTGTCCCAGACGTCCACGCCGAACGCCTCGGAGCGGCCCTCGTCGGGGCGCAGCAGGCCGACCGCCATGGACAGCGCGGTGGTCTTGCCGGCACCGTTCGGGCCGACCAGGCCGAAGAACGATCCCTGCGGCACGGTCAGGTCGACGTGGTTGACCGCGATGTTCGCACCGAACGCCTTGTGCAGGCCGGTCAGCCGCAGTGCCGGCGCGCGGCCGTCCGCTCCGGGTCGTTTCACCACAGCGTCCTGTGTGGTCTCTGTTTCCATGGGAACCCCCCGAAGGACGTCTGGTCGACACGGCCGGCCTCAGTCTGCCCGAGACGGCGCGCCAACAGGGTCGGACGTAGGCGGACGACCCCGGGCAGAAGGCGACATCGCCGGCGTAACCTGCGGGCCCGACCGAAGTCCGGATTCGCGATCAACTCCAGGACCCGGATTACCCGTTCAAGGCGCCGCCCCGGCGTCCAGCGGCGTTACCACCAGCTTCATCACCCGCTCGGCGACGGTGTCAAGGCCGCTTCGGCGTGAGGCCGGTGCACTTCTTCGCCGTGGCGACCTTGTCCTCGATCCGCTCGCGGGCGGCGCCGGACACGAGCACGGGCTGCCCGGTGCCCGACACCGTCGCTGGCAGGAACTCGGTGCGGGTCACCGTCCGCCCCCGCACGGTCAGCCGCAGGACGCCGGAGTCGGTGCTGTGCGATTCGCTGTACCAGAGGAAGTTGCCGAGCCCGTAGTGCACGTAGGTCTTGTCCAGCCAACCGTCGGCGAGCAGGGTGTGCGCGTGGGTTCCGATCACGACGTCCGCTCCGCCGGCGGCCATCTCGCGGGCGAACGTCTTCATCTCCCCGGTAGGGCAGGAGTTGCCCTCCACGCCCCAGTGCATGAAGACGATGACCAGGTCTGCCTGCTTGCGGGCTGCTTGCACAGCGGCGACGGCCCGGGCCTCGTCGAACGCCATCGCGATTCCCGGCCGGGTTTCCGTCGCTTTCCACTGCGCGGCCAGCTCGTGCACCTGCGACATCCCCAGCACCGCGATCCGCACACCCTTCACGGTGGTCAGCCACGGTGCGTACGCCGCGTCGGCGTTGCGCCCCGCGCCGAACACCGGGAAATTCGCGTCCGCCGCCGCGTCGAGGGTGTCCAGCAGCCCCACCTGGCCGTAGTCGAGACTGTGGTTGTTGGCGATCGACACCGCGTCGATCCCCGCCGCGCGGAGCGCCGAGTACGCGGTTTCCGGCGATCGGAATTGGAAGCGTTTGGGCTGCGGGGTGCCGCGGTCCGTCACTGCCGTCTCAAGGTTGACCAACGTGAGGTCGGCGTCGCGTAGCACCGACGCGATGCGGCCGAATGCCGTCTGCGGGTCGTCGAGCAGACGCAGCGTGCGGCCCGTGAAGTGCACGTCGCCGGCGAAAGCCAGCCGCAGCTCGACCGGCGGGGCGCCGGCGCTCGGCGATGCTGCGGCGTTCGACCTCGTCGCTGCCGGGGGCTTCCATTCGGCCGCCGGGCGGTCCAACCCTTCGGTGGTACACCCGGCCAATGCCGTCCCGACCGCGAGGGCCGCCATCGCCACACGCACCCTGGTGCTGATCACCCGCACAGGATAGTGGGGCCGAGGAGGACACCGGAGAGCAGCTCAAACGCCGTTCAGCGCACCGGCTGCTCCCCACGTGCTCCCCTGTCCCTGTCCCTGGCGCGACCGCGGCGTCGCCTCGAACCCGATGTGCACTCCGTCGCTCCCCCGTCACGGTGGTCCGTCGCTCCAAGGACGCCGCGACCGCGCCGATCCGCGTACCTGAGCGCGAGCGGATTTTGGATGTTGGCGGCAATCCGCGGTTGTCGAGGCGGTCCGGACAGCCAGGGCGTTGATCGACACGACGATGGCGATGCCGAGCCATTCGTGCGGTTTCAGGACCTGGCCCAGGAGGGCGAGGCCGGCGAGCGCGGCCAAGACCGGGTGGATGCTCATGAACACGCCGAAGAAGCGGGCCGGCACGGTACGCAGCGCGACCAGGTCGGCGGCGTAGGGCACGACCGAGCTGAGGATGCCCGCACCGACGGCGTAGAGGATCGCGGTGCCGGCCAGTCGTCCCTGCGCGAGCAGGGCGGCCGCGACCGGCAGGTAGAGCAGCGCAGACGCCAGGCTTGCCGCCGCCGGTGCCTGCAATCCCGGCAGGCGGACCCCGACGAGCCGATTGAGCAGGATGTACGCCGCCCAGCACGCCGCCGCGAGCAGGCCGAGCCCGACTCCGAGGTAGTCGCTGGCCGGGCCGGGTAGGACCAGGACGTACACGCCGACGCAGGCGCCCGCCGCGCAGAGCAGATCGAGCCGGGTGCGGGAACCGGCCAGGGCGACGGCGAGCGGGCCGAGGAACTCCAGAGTGACGGCCAGGCCGAGCCCGATGCGGTCGATCGCGGTGTAGAGGCTGAGGTTCATCGTGGCGAAGACCAGCCCGAGCAGCAGGGTCGGCCACCATTGCGCCCAGGTGAAGCGACGCAGGTTCGGGCGTACGACCGGCAGCAGCACCGCCGCCGCGACGAACTGCCGCACGGCGACAACCCCGGCGGGCCCGATGGCGGCGAACGCGTGCGCCCCCACAGCCGCCCCGACCTGGTTGCTCGCCGCGCTTGCGGTCATCGTGGCGATCCCGCGCAGCAGCGGCCCACGGCCGGCACCGGCCGGTTGGCGGGGGCCCGGAGCAGCAACTTCACTTGCCGTCTTCACGGTCATGCACGCAGTGTCGACCCACGTCGACTGATACGAGAAATGCAGGAGCCGCCAGAGTTATACGGTTGGCGTATGGATGTGCAGCTGCGTCAGCTCCGTACGCTCGTCGCGGTGGTCGACGCCGGCACCTTCACCGACGCGGCGGCTGTCCTGGGCGTCTCCCAAGCGGCGGTCTCGCGTTCCGTCAGCGCCCTGGAGGCGGCGCTCGGCGCCCGCCTGCTCCAGCGAACGACCCGGCACGTCTCGCTCACCCCCACCGGCACCCGCGTCGTCGCCGCCGCGCGCCGGGTGCTCGACGAGGTCGCCCACCTGCAACGGATCGTCGAGGAATCCCGCACCGAGCTGCGCGTCGGCTACGCCTGGGCGGCGCTGGGCAAACACACGAGACGACTGCAGAAGACCTGGGCCGCCGCCCACCCCGAGGTGCCGCTGGTGTTCGTCCAGTCCAACACCCCGACCGCCGGGCTCAGCGAGGGCACCGCCGATGTCGCCGTGATCCGCCGGCACCTGGTCGATCCCCGCTTCGACACCGCACTGCTCGGCGTTGAGGCCCGCTACGCCGCCGTGGCCACGGACAACCCGCTGGCCCGGCGACGATCGATCCGCACCGCCGAGCTGGCCAGATACACCGTCGCCATCGACAGCCGAACCGGCACCACCACCCGCGCCCTGTTCGGGCCGGGCGCCGAACCCGCGACCATCCGCACCACCCACGGCGTGGACGAGTGGCTCACCCTCATCGCCGCCGGCCAGGCGGTCGGCATCACCTCCGAGGCCACCGCCAACCAGAACCCCAGACCCGGGGTGGCCTACCGCGCCGTACGCGACGCCCAACCGATACCGGTCTGGGTGGCCTGGTGGAAGGACGACCCACCCGCCCACCTCGCCGAACTCGTCAACCTGGCCTGCGAAACGTACCGGGCGGTCCAACCCAGGCAGGCGTAGTGGAGTGCGTCGCCGGCCCGAATGTCTCCGGTGCTGACGCGCACGATCTCGCTTGCGGCCTGCTCGGCGATGCCGGTCAGGCGGTGACGTGGGTGACGCGGATGAACCTGACCGGTTCGCTGCCGTCATTGCGGTAGCCGTAGTCCCGGTCGGTGGCGAGCCGCGCTGATGCCCCCGTGTCGAGAACCGTGTCGTCGTGACCGTCGGCGATCAGGGTGAGGACGCCGCTGATGACCAGGAACAGTTCTTCGCTGCCGTGCGGGTCCGGCTCGGCCTGGTAGGAGTCCCCGGGGACGAGAATCCAGTCCCACAGGGCTGCCGAGGGGCGCAATGTGCTCGCGGTGGACAGCACCGCGTGACTTCCGGCAGCTGAGGACCAGATGCCGGTGGCGGTACCAGGGGCGTTGACGACCAGTGAGCCGGGCCGGGTCTCGCGGGCCAGGGATGCGAAGTCGGTGCCGAGGGCGTGGGCGACCTTGGCGACGGTGACGAGGCTGGGGTTGGCCTCGCCGAGCTCGATGTGGCTGAGCATCCGCACGCTCACCCCAGAGGCGTCGGCCAGCTGCTGCATCGTCATGCCGGCCTCCTGGCGGCGCCGGCGAACCTCCTGGCCGACCCGTTCGATGAACGGGTCGCTCCAGCTGGCCTTGGTCTCCATCGGCACCTCCGCACTGAGCTCGGTGGGCATGCGACTCGTCCAGCAAGAGCCCGGCCGCGGCATGCAGCATATTGCAGGCGTGGGCAACCTGCATTATATTGCATGCGCCGATACGTTCGGTGCATGACCGCCACGATGTGGCTCGACCCCCAGGAGACTGACAATGACCTCCATCGAATCCGCCGCCAGTGGGTCGACCGAGTTCGACGTCGCTGCGCTGAGGGCGCAGTTCCCGTCCCTGGCCTCGGGCATCGCGCACTTCGACGGTCCGGGCGGCACACAGACGCCGCGGCCGGTCGCCGACGCGATCGCCGCCACGATCACCAGCCCGCTGTCCAACCGCGGCACCGGCTCGGTGTCGGAGGCCAACGCCGACGCGGCGGTCACCGCGTTCCGGCAGGCCTACGCCGACCTGCTCGGCGTTCCCGCCCGCGGGATCGTCCACGGCCGCAGCGCCACGCAGCTGACCTTCGACTTCTCCCGGGTGATCGCCAAGCAGTGGCACCCGGGCGACGAGGTCGTCGTGACCAGGCTCGACCACGACGCCAACGTCCGGCCCTGGGTGATCGCCGCCGAGAATGCCGGTGCGGTCGTGCGGTGGATCGACATCGATCCCGCAACCGCCGAGATCGATCCCACCTCCGTCGAGGCCGCCATCACCGAGCGGACGCGGCTGGTCGCCGTCACCGCCGCATCGAACCTGCTCGGCACCAAGCCCGCGGTGCGGGCGATCGCCGACGCTGCACACGCCGTCGGCGCGCTGGTCTACGTCGACGGCGTGCACTACACCGCGCACCAGTTCGTCGACGTCCCCGCCCTCGGTGTGGACTTTTACGTCTGCTCCCCGTACAAGTTCCTCGGCCCGCACTGCGGTGTCCTGGCCGCCTCCCCCGACCTGCTCGAGACCCTGCATCCGGACAAGCTGCTCCCCTCCACCAACGCCGTCCCCGAACGCTTCGAACTCGGCACCCTCCCCTACGAGACCCTCGCCGGCGCCACCGCCGCCGTCGACTTCCTCGCAGACATCGCCCCCGCGACCGTCGGAACCGCGGACGGCAGTTCCTCGCGGCGGGAGCGGCTGCGGGCCTCGCTGCATGCCGTTGACGAGCACGAGATGCGCCTTCGTCGGCTGCTCGAAGACGGACTCGCGGCACTGGGCTCCGACGTGGTGGTCCACTCCCGTGCTGCCGACCGCACCCCGACCCTGCTGCTCACCCTGCCCGGCCGCAAGACCTGGGACGCGTACCAGTTCCTCCTGGGCCGTGACGTGCTCGCCCCCGCCGGATCCTTCTACGCGTACGAGCCGTTCCGCCGCCTCGGCCTGGACGACGAGCACGCGCTTCGGCTCGGCCTGGCCCCCTACAGCGACGACACCGACATCGCGCGCGTCCTCGACGGTCTGGCCGCCTTCCTCGCCAAGTGACCGGCGGAACCTGCCGGGCCGAACGTAGTGCGCGCTACGACATGGCCCAGCAGGGTCAGGCTGCGCATTCCCGCGACGGTCAGCCCGCGCCCAGCACCTCGCGCAGCCTGGCCGCGAACTCGTCGGGCTTGCCCGCGTAACCGAACTCACCACCGAGGAAGCCGCCGTGGTGGCTTGGGAACACCGTGGCCTGCTGGCCGAGCAGCGCCGCGGTGCCCGCGGCCGTACGCGCGGTGTACGTTCCCGCCGACTCCTCGCCGACCGCGATCACGATCCGGGTCGGTGCCGCGGTGAGCATGCTCGCGTCGGGACGGTAGTCGCTGATCGCCCACGAGTTCTTCGACAGCAGCGGATCGTCGCGCGTGCCGTCGTCCTCGGTCGGCATGCCGAACATCGCCGGGTCGGGCGCGGGCTGGGCGAAGTAGGCGTCAGTGAACTCGCCCTGCCAGGAGGTCATCGCAATGAACGCGGCCATGCCAGCACCGCTGCCCTTCGCCTGGTATGCCTCGTGGAAGCCGGCCCGGGCGCGCTCGGCGGCCACGGCGTCTGGGAGCACAGCGTTGATCGGCGGCTCGTGCGCTACCAGCGTGACGACATCGCCGGGGTGGGTCGCGACCAGTTCGAGTGCGGTCACCGCACCGCCACTGCTGGCGAACACGTCGACCGGACCGGCGCCGAGCTCCTCGATCAGCCGGTGCAGGTCGGCCGCCTGATGCTGCGGCGTATGGTCGGACCGGCCGTCCTTGCGGGTGCTGCGGCCCAGACCGCGCGGGTCGTACGTGACGACGGTGCGGTCCGTGAAGTGTGCGGCGAGCGCGTCGAAGCCCTCCGCTGTCATCGGCTGGCCGATCATGAGCAACGCGGGGCGCCCGCCGGACGGGGGTAGCGGGCCGCGGACGTCGTAGACCAGGTCGACCTCGGGTGCGGCGAGGGTGTGCGTCTGCGTTTTCGTCATGCCGGTGAGACTACGGCCGGTAGAAGCGGATCGGGGTGTCAAGTGCGCGGGTCGCGGCCGCCGATCAAGCGATGCCGCGGCGATGGAGGGAACGAGCATCGCGGCGCTTACGACAACGTCAAGGACGTAGTGGTTCCCCGTGGTGAGCACGACCGCCACCATGACCAGCGGGAAAGCCCATGACATCAGCGCCCATCGCGGGTGGGAGGCCCGCAGCGCGGACCGGACGGCATACGCGCACCACATCGACCGTCCCACGTGGAGACTGGGCATGGCCGAGAAGTGGTTCTGGCCGTTTCCCATCACCTGACATGTGCTCGGCTCGCGTTCTACGGGAAGTGAGGCCGTATGAGGATGCCGGACTAGGGCGTGTCCTGCCGATCTTGTAGTGGTTGATCGTTGACGATGTGCCGGTGGTGCGTCGTGGTGAACTGACTGATGAGGCGTGGGTGGTGATCGCGCCGCTGCTGCCCGATCCGGGTGGTGCGCGGGGGCGGTGGCGGGACCATCGCCAGGTCATCAACGGGATTCTGTGGAAGCTGCGCACGGGTGCGCCGTGGCGTGACCTTCCGGAACGGTTCGGGCCGTGGAAGACCTGCCACGAACGCCTGCGCCGGTGGACCGCCGACGGGACATGGGATCGGATTCTGGCGGCGGCGCAGGTCCATGACGACGGCACACCGGTGCAGTGGACGATCAGCATCGACTCGTCGATCGTGCGGGCGCACCAGCATGCCGCTGGCGCCCGCAAAAAGGGGGCTCCCCAACAAGTCCGGCGACGCCTGGTGCGCAAGATGGCGAGGCTATCGGCCGATCACGAGGCGGGCTGAGCACGAAGATCCACCTCGCCGTTGACGGCCGCGGACGGCCGCTGTCGATCCTGCTCACCCCAGGCCAGGCCGGCGACAACCCCCAACTGCTGGCGCTGCTGGACGCGATCCGGGTCAACGAGCCCGGACCTGGCCGGCCCCGCAAGCGCCCCGAGGTACTGATCGCCGACAAGGGCTACGCCCACGACTCCACCCGGCGAGCGTTGCGGCAGCGCGGGATCCGGCACGTCATCCCGGAGCGCTCGGATCAGGTCGCCCGTCGGGCTGCGAAGGGCAGCGCCGGCGGGAGGCCACCCGCCTTCGACAAGGTGATCTACAAGAAGCGCAACGTGGTGGAACGCTGCTTCAACCGCCTCAAGCAGTGGCGTGACCTGGCCACCCGCTACGCCAAACGCGCATCCCTCTACCGCGCCAGCCTCGTCCTCATCGCCGCCATCATCTGGCTTTCATGATCGGCAGGACAGGCCCTAGGCGGAGGCCGTAACCGCGGCGGGCGGCACGGCAAGGCCGGCGCCAAAGAAGTTGTCCGGGTCGTGAGTCGCCTTGATCCGGCGCAGCGCCGCCCAGTTTTCCGCCGTGAATGCCGACGCGGTCCGGGACGGGTCGTGCAGGAAGTTCAGAAAGCCACTGCCAAGGCCACAGCGGCTTAGCCCTGCTGCCGTGAGCGACGACGGGGACGTGTCGAGGGTGACCGACAGCGGCGCGTCGCGATGGGCGGCGGCACCGGAGTCTCGGGCGATGCGGCCGCCCCAGTGGCGGATCTCGACGGTGGCGTCCGGCTCGGCCACCAGTGCGGCCACGAGGTCGTCGTCAAGCGTGTGGACCTGGTCGAACGTTCGGGCAAAGGTGCCACCCATGGCCGCCAGCGAGTAGTCGACGACCCGCATGTCGTCCGCGACGACGGGCCCGGCGACCTTCCACAGCGGCTCCAGAAGCGCGCGGCCGCGGAGGGCGTCACCGGCGTACATGGCCTTGACCACGAGCGAGTCGTCGCGGGTCAGGAGCACCGCCGTGCTGAGGGCATCCGGCGCCCGTTCGATCCACTGCCGGTAGAAGGCGATGGTCTCGGCGGCCCGCTCGCGGCCGAAGGTGACCGTGCCGGCGTATACCCGCGCGACCGGATAGAGGCGGAACTCGAGCGCGGTGACCACGCCGTACGAACCTCCGCCGCCGCGCAGCGCCCAGAACAGGTCGGGGTTCCGGTCGGCGCTGGCTGTCTCCAGCTTGCCGTCGGCGGTGACGACCTGTGCGCGCAGCACGCTCTCAGCCGCGAGGCCGTGCCTGCGGGCCAGCCAGCCCAGGCCGCCGCCCAGCGTGTAGCCGATCACGCCCACGTCCGGCGAAGAGCCGGACAGCGCCGCGAGCCCGAACGGACCAGCCGCCTTCAGCACATCGCCCCACCGGGCGCCGGGGCCTACGCGTGCGACCCGGCGGTCCGGGTCGACCAGGACCGACGCCATCGCGCCGGTGTTGAGCAGCAGCGCGCCGTCGTGCGCCACGTGGGTCCCGTGACCGGTCGCCTGAACGGCGAACGGCTGCCCGTGGCGACGCGCGGCCAGCACCGCCTGACGTACGTCGGCCGTGCCGGCGGCCCGGACCACGATCGCGGGGTGAGGGTCCAGCGCCGGGTTGAGAGGCTTGCGGTGAGCGTCGTAGCCCTCGTCCCCGGGCAGGAAGGTCGGGCCGTCGGTACGCAGTGTCTGTCGAATGGTCATGCCTGTCAGACCCGTGGGTCGTACGGAACTCATCGGGTCCGTGCGATGAGTTCCACGGCGGCGGGCAGTCCTACCCAGGTGTCGGCCTCCTGGATCTCGTTCGTTGTCGACGCGGCGGTGACCCGCGCGGACATCCCCGTCCGCTGCGCCGAACTCGCCGAGCTGCTGCGTGGCCGTGGTCCCGGCATCGTCAGCTGCGACGTGTCCGGCATGGCTCGCCCCGATGTGGTGACGGTCGAGGCGCTGGCCCGGCTGCGGTTGACCGCGCGGCGGCACGGCTGGCAGCTGATCGTCGAGGGAGCCCAACCGGGCCTGTTGCGGCTGGTCGACCTGGTCGGCCTGACCGACGCGTTACCCGAGGCGGGCCGGCAGACCGAACAACGGGAAGAGACGCGCCGTGTCGAGGAAGTTGGTGATCGCCGCGATCCGCCCGGCTGACAGTTCCAGCACGATCAGGGCCCACGGGTCGTATCCCGAGCCGGTGCGGCTGGGCCGGTACTGCCCGAACGCCGGCATGCCGTTTGCCACGACCGGCACCACACGAGATCCGCGGCAACCGCTGCCCGTGCCGGCCATCCAGGCATGGATGTCGTCGTGGCCGCGCAGCCACAGCGGCAGCGGGGGCATCGACAGGGTCACGTCCTCGTGCAGCAGCGTCGTGAGCGCCTCGAGGTCGTACGCCTCGAAGGCCTTCACATAGCGCGCGAGCAGCGCCTTCTGCTCGTCGTCCAGCGGCTTGTACACGTCTGCGGCGGTGTCGACAGCCGCGAGTGTGGCCCGGGCCCGCTGAAGGGCGCTGTTGATGCTCGCCACCGAGGTGTCGAGCAGTTCGGCCACCTCCTGGGCCGACCAGGCCAGCACCTCGCGCAGGATCAGCACGGCCCGCTGCCGCGGCGGCAGGTGCTGCAGCGCCGCGACGAACGCCAGCCGGACGGACTCGCGCTCGGCGACCACGTTGGCCGGGTCGCTGTTCTCCGGCAGCACCCGGCTGTCCGGCGCCGGTCCCACCCAGATCTGGTCGGGGCGCGGCTCTCCCGGCTCGGTGGCGCGGCCGGACCCGGCCGGACCGAGATCCATCGGCAGGACCCGCCGCTGGGCGCTGGCCAGCATGGTCAGGCACACGTTGGTCGCGATCCGGTACAGCCAGGACCGCAGCGCGGACCGCCCTTCGAACCGGTCGAAGCCGCGCCAAGCCCGCACGAAGGTGTCCTGCACGGCGTCTTCGGCCTCGAAGACGGACCCCAGCATCCGGTAGCAGTAGCCGGTCAGCTCCGACCGGTACGCCTCCAGCTGTGACTCGATGGAGGCACTGGTCGTCACATCGCTCACCCCGCTCAACCTAGTCGATTGTTCCACCTGTACGTGCACCTCTCGAACCTCGCCGTGTCGGCGGCGATGAGTTTCCGGGGCCCGGCTGGTCAGTACCGGTGTCAGCTCGATGAGAACCCAGAGGAGCACGCCATGACAGGCACGGAGTGGAGCGCCGGATCCGCCGGCTCGGGGCAGTACGCCGAGGTCAACGGCATCAACCTGTACTACGAAACGTACGGCGTAGGACGCCCGATGATCCTGCTGCACGGAGGTCTCTGCTCGGGCGAGATGTTCGGGCCGATCCTGCCCTCGCTGGCCGACCACTACCGGGTCATCGTGGTCGACCTACAGGGGCATGGCCGGACCGCCGACATCGACCGGCCGCTCGACGTGACGCTGATGGCCGACGACGTCGCCGCACTCATCGACCACCTCGGGCTGCAGAAGCCGGACGTCGTCGGCTACTCCCTCGGCGGCGGGGTCGCACTCCAGGTCGCGATCAAGTACCCGCACCAGGTGGGCCGCCTGGTCGCGGCGTCCGCGAACATCCGCCGCAACGCCATCTATCCGGAGCTGCTCCAGCAGCAGGGCCAGGTCAGCGGGGCGGCCGCCGAGTTCATGCAGGACACCCCGATGTACGAGCTCTATCAGCGGGTGGCGCCCCGCCCCGAGGACTTCCCTCGACTGCTGGACAAGATCGGTGAGGCGATGGCGAAGGACTTCGACTACACCGAGGAGGTCCGGGGCTTGCAGGTGCCCGCACTGATCGTGGCCGCCGACGCTGACATGGCGCCTCCGAGCCACTTCGTCGAGGTCTTCAAGCTGCTCGACGGCGGACTGCGCGACGGCGGTTGGACGGGCGAGAGCCGACCGAAGGGTGGTCACGCGCTGGCCATCCTGCCCGGGCTGACGCACTACGACATCGCCGACTCCCCGCTCTTCGCCGCGGTCACGCTCGATTTCCTGGACAAGCAGGACTGAACTGCCGCTGCGCCGCCCGGCGGCTCTGGGCTGAGCACGTCGGTTCTGCCCACGCTTACCGCCGCTTGCGTGGCAGGGCGCTGAGCAGGGGTGGGGATTCCCATGCGGGTTCCCCGCGCCCCTGCCAGCGTTCCAGGTCCGGCGCTTCCAGGCGTGGACGGCCGGACAGGTAGAGCGCGGCTGCGCCGGCGATCCCGACGGCGGCGATGGCGAGACAGATCCAGAGCGCAAGGCGGGTACCGGATGCTTTTCGCCCGCAGGGACAGGCCCACCAGGAAGAGCGCTGGAGAGACCGCCGCAGCGACGCCCAGCCCGATCAGGCCCGTGGCCCCCGCGAGGGCGGGACCGATCGCCGGAAGCGCGACCACCAGCAGCGCCGCGGATGCCACCACCATCAGCAGCCCACCCGCGGTCAGCAGCGGGGTGAACCGGGTACGGAACAGTGCCGCGAACAGTCCGGCGACGGCGATGGCGGCGATGAACTCGGGGAGGAAGACGAGCGCCGTGGTGATGGGTTTGCCGACGGTACGCAGCACCCCCAGGAGCAGCACCATGGCGCCGAAGGCGGCGGCACTGGCGGCGAGTGCGGCGAAGAGCCCCGCCAGGGGGACCGAGGTGGTCAGCGCCTTGACCGGTACGAGCGGGTTAGGCAGCCGGTACTCGTAGACGACCAGGAACACGATCAGGGCGACTCCGACGATGAGGGGGACCAACGACCGCGCGTCGGCGCTCATGCCGGCTTGCAGTGCACCCGCCCCATAGAAGGCTGCGCCGCAGCCGGTGATACCCAGACCCAGCGCAACGATGTCCCAAGGCGTGCTGGGGTCCTGGGGCGGGGTGTCGGGGAAGGTCAGCACCGAGAAGAGGAGCGCCACGCCGGCCACCGCTGCGACGCCCCAGAACAGCAACCGCCAGCTACCCGCGGCAGCCTGTAGTGCGCCGATGGTCGGGCCGACGGCCACGGCGCCGAAGATGCACAGGTTCAGGATGCCGGCGCTGATCGGCATCTTGGTCGCTGGCCAGGAGGTGACCAGCGGGGGCAGCGCGGCGATCAGCATCAGGCTGGTCAGCAGCCCTTGGGCGATGAAGGCCGTGATGAACACCGCCGCGTTCGGGCCCCCGGCAGCGAGTTGGACGCGGCGAAGAAGCAGACCTCGTAACCGATGAGCATTCGTCTCGGCGGGAGGTGCATGGCGAACTGCGCGGCCAGCAGTGTGCCGACGGCATACGCGCCGGCGGACAGGCTCACGGTCATCTGCAACGCGGGGCGGGAAGTGTCGAGGCTCGCGGAGATGAGCTCTCCGAGCGGAAAGACGGCCACCGTCAGGACCAGGTACGGGACCAGGGAACAGACGACGAGGGCCACGGCCCCCGGGTAACTTTCCGCGAGAGGTCCCTGGCGCACCTGCGCGCCTTACCCACGGCACACCTGGATAAACCGAGTGCCTCCACCGACTCCAGCCGGTGGTCCTGGAACCTTTTGGCGCCTGCCCGCCTAACGTGGGTCAGGGGCAACTGCCGGCGAAGGGAAGAACTGACCATGGCCAAGCAGAAGTGGAAGGACCTCTCCCGGGAGCAGCGCCGCGCGATCATCGCCCTGGCGTCGGTTGAGCTGGTGCTCACCGCCATCGCAGCGGCTGACCTGGCTCGACGGCCAGCCGATCTGGTTCGCGGTCCAAAGCCCCTCTGGTGGTTGGCCATGTTCGTCCAGCCCGCAGGTCCGATGGCCTATCTCGCCCGGGGTCGAGAGTCCAGCGCACAGTGACCCGGCCGCTGGGCAGCGCCGCAGCCCACGACCTGCGTTGGAAAGCCGCAACAATTAGCCTCGTTCGGGAACAAACGGAAGCATGAATCCGCCACGCGTTTCCTATCGACCCGATAGACGGTTGTACCAGATGTGACGGCGAAGTTACGGCAAGCATCATGATCATGGCGGCGCCGCGCTTACCGCGGCGGATTACCTGGGCGAAACGCGAGAACGATCATCGGCGCCGCGC
>NZ_JBLROB010000035.1:0-56406 GCF_047921475.1 Micromonospora sp. SL4-19 | reverse complement strand
GTCTGATGCGGGTGGATCGTTCACTGCTCGTTCCTCTGTGGAGCACGGTGATGCCCTCGTTCGTTGGTTGATCGCTTGCACGCTCGCCTCCGACACCCCAGTCGGCAGAAGGAGCAAGTACGACGACGGCACGCACGTGGCGTTCCTCAACCGATATCCGACCCTGCGCGGCTGTGCGCTCGTCGTTCCGCGCCGGCACGTCGAAGACGTGGTACGTGATCTCACGTCCGAGGAGTATCTGCGGCTGCAGGCCGTGGTGCACAGGGTCGCCCGCGCGATCGGCGAGGTGACCCGACCCGAGCGCACGTACCTGCTCTCGCTGGGCAGCATGCAGGGCAATTCGCATGTGCACTGGCACATCGCGCCGCTGCCGCCAGGCGTGCCGTACGAGGAGCAGCAGTACCGTGCCCTCATGGCCGAGCACGGCATCGTGCGGCAGACGCCGCAACAGATTGCCGACCTTGGCGCGCGGATCCGCTTCGCCCTGTCGCGGGTTGGCTGACGTTCGAGACGGGAAGCCGCTATCGGACCGGGCGAGCCTCGGGTTGGCAGGTGGTGCAGAACCGGGCCGACGGACGGCGCGCCAGGTCTTCGATGGGGATGTCGCACTGGCAGCCCTCGCAGGTCCCGTAGCGACCCTGTTCCAGGTAGTGCAACGCCCGGGCGATATCGCCCAGGGCCCGTCGTGACGCGGCGGTCAAGGCCGAAGCGGCCCCGAGGTCGGCCCCGTCAGCGGGCAGCTTGCGGGCCTGCCGGGCCAGCAGTGCCAGCTGGGTGCTGTGCCGCTCGTACTGCTCCTCCAGCACGATCCGCAGCACACCCAGCTCGTCCTGCCTGCTCACGACGTGCACGATCGGGGTTTCCTTCCTGCTCACAAAAGCCAGCGGGCGGAGCGCTGTCGCGCTCCGCCCGCTGGTGCCGCTCAGATGGATGTCGGCCGTTGTGACGGCGGGCGGCGCCGGCTGGGCTGCCGCCGGGTCGGCGCGGCGACAATCAGCGCGGCACGGCCCCGGCGACCGCGAGCGACCGCCGTCCCGACGAGGTGTTGCGTCAGCGCAGTGGGTTGAAGGGCTGCAGTTCCGCGGGCTGCCGGCCGGTGGTGATCTGCTCGGCGAGCAGGGTGCCGGTGAGCGGGCCGAGGGTGATGCCCCACATGCCGTGGCCGCCGGCCGCGAAGACCCGCGACGACCTGGTCGCGCCGATCAGCGGCAGACCGTCGGGGGTGCAGGGCCGCGACCCGACCCACTCGTCGACGCGGGCGTCCAGGTCCGCGCCCCGCAGCAGCGGTCGGGCGGCCTCGGCGATGGCCAGGATGCGGCGCCGGTCCAGCGGGGCCTCCGCGCTGCGGAACTCCATCATTCCGGCGACGCGCAGCCGGTCGCCCAGCGGCGTGCACGCGACGCGCTGCGCCGGGAAGTACACCGGGCCCGACGGCACGTGCTCCATCGCCACGCTGAAGCTGTATCCGCGCCCGGCCTGTACGACCGTCCGGACGCCGAAGCGCCGGCCCAGCTCACCGAGCCACGTGCCGGTCGCCAGCACCACCGCGTCGTAGCGCTCGTCCGCGCCGGCGGAGGTCACCACGCGCACGCCGGTCCCCTCGTCGCGGACATCCACGACGTCCGCCCCGGTCACCAGCGACGCTCCCCGGGCGAGCACGGCGTCCGCGAGCGAGTGCACGTACTCGCCAGGGTTGATGAACCGCTGACCGTGCAGGCGGATGGCCGCACCGATGTTGTCCGACAGCGAGGGCTCCACCCCGCGTGCCTCGGCCCCGGTGAGGACGTCGAACTCGATCTCCTGCCCGGCGGAGTGGATGTGCCCCAGCTCGTCCAGCAGGACCGACCGCTCGGCCTCGGTCCGGTACGCCGCGATGAACGACTTCGCCTCGTGCGTCATCGCCGAGACCCCACCGGCCCGCAACGCGTCGAACGCCTCGAAGGCGCGGCGGTTCATCGGGATGTAGGCCCGCATCGCGGTCCGCCACTTCGCGGCGGTGCTGTGCCGCGTGAAGCCCGCCAGGAACCGCAGCAGCCGAGCGTCCGCGCGCGGCGGCACGTACACCGGCGACGACGGGCTCAGGACGGCGCGCAGCCCGTAGCGGAGCACCGCCGGCTCCGGCAGGGGAGTGGTGATGCCGGGGGTGAGCCAGCCCGCGTTGCCCCACGACGCGCCCGCCGCCACGCCCGTGCGGTCGAGCACCGTGACCTGCACCCCCCGTTCCTGCAGGAACCAGGCGGTGGCCAGCCCCACCATCCCCGCGCCGATGACGGCGACGCGCTGGGGGGCGGGCACGGACTCGATGGCAGGCATCCGTTCTCTCCTTCAGAAGCAACTGAGATCGGGGCCAATCCTGTCCCCACCAGGCCGGGACGTCATTGTTCGGTCAGGCCAATCATGCTCTCTGCGATTGGTCGAACCGCACAACGTCGAGGCATAATCGGGGCATGATCACGGTGGCTGGAGTAGTGGACGCCGTCGGCGCCGCGCTGCTCAAGATCGTCGTCGCGGCCCAAGAGGCGGAGGTTCGCGATGTGACCCTCGCCGAACTCGACGAGGCATCGACCGGCCAGAGCGGGGACCTCGCCCTCGGCGCGGGCATCGCCACACCCGATCAGGCGCTCGCCGTCATCGAGCGCTGCGCGGATGCCGCGGCGGCCGGCCTCGTCCTCAAGCCTCCGCTGGCCTCGCATCCCGACGTGGCGGCGTCCGCCGCCGCCCGCGGCCTGACCCTGGTCGAGCTGCAGAGCCATGGGTCGTGGGCACAGCTTGTCTGGCTGCTCCGCGGCGTGATCGACAGGGCTGCCGCGCCCGGTTCGCCGGAGACCGGCGAGACCGGGGTGTACGACGAACTGTTCGCCCTCGCCGACGCGACCGCCACCATCGTCGACGCGCCGGTGACGATCGAGGATGCCCAGTACCGGGTGCTCGCCTACTCCTCGCGTCAGGACCGCACCGACCCGGCGCGCGTCTCGACGATCGTCGGACGACGCGTCCCCGGCGACGTGATCGCGCACTTCCGTTCCCGTGGCGTCTTCCGCAAGCTTGCGAAGGGCAGCGAGCTGGTCTTCGTGCCGCAGGGCCCGGACGGGACGTTGCCCCGGCTCGTGATCCCGATCCGTGCCGGAGGTGAGCTGCTCGGCTCGATCTGGGCCGTCGTCGAGGGGCCGGTGCCGGAGGGGCGCCTGCGGGACCTCCAGGGCGCGGCGTCCGTGCTGGCACTCCACCTGCTCCGCCTCCGGGTGCAGGCTGATGTCGCGCGGCGGGTGTCGGCCGACCGCCTGCGGGCCGCCCTGCGGGCCCCCGGCCGGACGGTCCCGGAGGAGCTGGGCCTACCCAAGGGTCCGTGGCGGGTGGTCGCCCTCGGGGCGCACGGTGGAACCGCGGAGATCGTGCACGACCTGGCCCTGTGGGAGTCGATCACCAGACGCCACGGCTGGCGCCAGCCGCTGATCGCGGACGTCGGAGACGTCCTGTTCGCCGTCGTGGTCGACGAGGGTGAACTGCCCGGCTCCTGGCTCTGGATGGAGCGGCTGATCCACGACATCGCCGTGCACGACCCGGGGCTGTGCGCCGCGTCCGGCGGTGTCGCCCTGGATCTGGCCGACCTGCCGCGATCGCGCGCCGAGGCGGCGGAGCTCCTCGCGCTGCAGAGCTCGGCCCGGCAGCGAGGTCCCGTGCTGCGGTTCGAGGACGTCTGGGCCGAGGTGGTCGTACACCGCGTGGTCACCGGGGTGCCGCAGATCGACCTGCTGGTCGGCGGACCGCTGCCCGAGCTCGTCGCCCATGACCGGACGCACGGCACCGACTACGTCGCCACGGTCGCCGCCTGGCTCGAGCAGCAGGGCGACCCGAGGCAGGCTGCCCGGCAGTTGCACGTGCACCCCAACACGCTCCGGCACCGCATGCGCCGCCTCGCCGAGGTCGTCCACATCGATCTCGAGTCGCCGCGAACACGGCTGGCGCTGCAGATCCAGCTCGCGGCGCTGCGTCCCGGGTCCTGACGTCTGACAGGCGCACCGCCGCCGCTCGCTGACCCGTGTCGGGCGCGCTTGGCGTCCAGCAGGTGCGCGGCCAGGCGGCAGGGGTCCGTTCCAGGAAACGGCCGGGTTCACCGCAGCCGAGGCTGCCGGGCGTGGCCGGTCGAGGGCGGGTCGGCGGGCGCTTCACATCCCGGCTCCCGGTTTAGGAGGAGCCAGCGGATCTTCAGACGTGGGAGCATTTCAATTCGGCACCAGAATGTTATCGTTAACGTCGCAACGGGGGAAAGGAGTTCTGTGGCCGACTCGACCATGAAGGTAGCCAGGCTGCACCGGCCGGGCGATGTCCGGCTGCACGATGAGCGCCGGCCCGTCGCGGATGGAGTCGACCACTCGCTGGTGGAGTTGACCTCCGTCGGCCTCTGCGGCTCCGACCTGCACTGGTTCGACGAGGGCTCGATCGGCGATGCCGTCCTGGATCGCCCGCTCGTGCTCGGCCACGAGATGGCCGGGGTGATCCGGGGCGGCCCGGCCGACGGCACCCGCGTGGCGATCGATCCCGCCATCCCCTGCGACGCGTGCGACGTCTGCCGCGCCGGCCATCGCAATCTGTGTCCCGAGGTGGTGTTCGCCGGCCACGGCGGCTGCGACGGCGGCCTGCGCGAGTTCATCTCGTATCCCACTCGCCTGCTCCACCCGTACCCTGATTCGCTCTCCGACGACGAGGGAGCGCTGCTCGAACCGCTCGGTGTGGCGCTGCACGCCGTCGACCTGGGGCATCTGCGCACCGGGTGGTCGGTGGGTGTCGTCGGATGCGGTCCGATCGGGCTCATGATCGTGCAGTTGGCCCGACTCTCCGGTGCCTCGCGGGTCGTCGTGCGCGAACCCTTGGCGCGTCGACTCGAGACGGCGGTCGAGTTCGGCGCCGAGGTGGCGGACGATCCGGGCGCGGCCGACTCGGCCGACGTCGTGTTCGAGGTCGCCGGGACCGACGACGGTGTGGACGAGGCGCTGCGAATGGCCAGGCCGGGTGCCCGGGTCGTGCTCGTCGGCATCCCGGCCGGCGACCGGACCACGTTCACCGCTTCCCTGGCCCGCCGCAAGGGGCTGACGCTGGTCATGTCCCGGCGGATGGGCGAGGTCTATCCGCGGGCCATCGAGCTGGCCGCCCGCCGGAAGGTCCACCTGGCGCCGCTCGTGTCGGCGGCCTTTCCGCTGGCCCGAGCGGGCGAGGCGATGGCGGCGGCAGCGGCGCGGGACGGGCTCAAGGTCGTTGTCCACCCGGGGCGAGGGGGACGATGAGCGCGCCGCGGCAATCGAGGATGATGAGTTCAAAAACGGTTAAGGAGCCATCGAGAGTGAGCGTGGCAAAGAGCCGCCGTTTGCCGGTCATGGGGGATGTCGCACGCCTGGCGGGCGTGTCGCACATGACCGTGTCCCGCGTCCTCAACGAGCCCGAGTCGGTGCGTCCGGAGACCCGCGAGCGGGTCCTCCTGGCCATCGAGCAGCTCGGCTACCGGCGGAACAGCGCCGCGCGGAGCCTGGTCACTCGACGTTCGCAGACGCTCGGCGTGGTCTGTTTCGACACCACGCTCTACGGGCCGGCATCGATGCTCAACGGCATCGAGCACGCCACCGAGGAGGCCGGCTACGCGGTCAGCGTGGCAAGCCTGCGTCGACCCACGGCCGAGGCGGCGACCCAGGCCGTCCAGCGCCTTGTCGACCAGTCGGTGGACGGGCTGGTCCTGATCGCTCCGCAGGCCGCCGAGGCAATGGCGTTCGTCCGCGCGCTGCCGACCAACGTGCCGGTGGTCGCCGTCGAGAACGCGCTGCCGAACGTCACCAGCGTGTCGGTCGACCAGGTGCTGGGTGCCCGGATGCTCACCGAGCACCTGCTGTCCCTGGGCCACGAGACCGTTCACCACGTGCGCGGGCGCTCGGACTGGAGCGAGGCGAACGGGCGCGTCGAAGGCTGGTTGGCCGCACTGGAGGAGAACGGCCGGACGGCGCCGCGCGAACTCGTCGGTGACTGGAGCGCCAAGTCCGGGTATCTTGCCGGTCAGAGGCTGGCCCGGGATCGCCGGGTCACGGCGGTGTTCGCGGCGAACGACTCGATGGCCCTGGGCGTGCTGCGGGCGCTGCACGAGGCCGGGGTGCGGGTGCCGGAGGACGTCAGCGTGGTGGGCTTTGACGACATCCCCGAAGCGGCGTTCATGACGCCGCCGCTGACCACTGCGTGCCAGCCGTTCCGGGATGTCGGGCGGCGCAGCATCGAGATCCTGCTGGGCGAGATCGAGGGGGGCGAGGAGCGCGGCGCTTCGTCGGTCATCCCCCCGGAGTTGGTAATTCGTAACAGCACGTCCGGCAGTCACCGGTAAGGGCACCCCGCGAGGACCTCGCGCAACCCGGCCGAAACAATCTCTTCTTCAAGTCTTGACGCCACTCTAGTTAACGCTAACATCGTCTGTGACTCCGCTAACACTCGCGCGCCGAGATCAGGCGCACCTGCTTGGAGGAACACTCGATGTCGCCGCGTTCCGTTACCGCTCACGCCTCCGGGTACGCGGTGGGTGTCGACTTTGGCACGTTGTCCGGCCGGGCCGTCGTGGTCCGCGTCTCCGACGGTGCGGTGATCGGCTCCGCCGTCCACGAGTACGCGCACGGCGTGATGGACGAGTTCCTGGCCGCCACCGGTGAGCGGCTGCCGCCCGACTGGGCGCTGCAGGTTCCCCAGGACTACGTCGACGTGCTGCGCCACGCCGTGCCCGAGGCGGTCGGCGCGGCCGGCATCGCCCCGGACGAGGTCATCGGCATCGGCACCGACTTCACGGCCTGCACGGTGCTGCCCACCCTCGCGGACGGCACGCCGCTGTGCGAGCTGCCTGAGCTGACGGGCCGGCCGCACGCGTACGTCAAGCTCTGGAAGCACCACGCGGCCCAGCGCCACGCCGACCGGATCAACCAGCTGGCCCATGAGCGCGGCGAGTCCTGGATCAGCCGCTACGGCGGCCGGATCTCCTCCGAGTGGGAGTTCGCCAAGGGCCTCCAACTCCTGGAGGAGGACCCCGAGGTCTACGGACGGACCGACCGCTGGGTCGAGGCCGCGGACTGGATCGTCTGGCAGCTGACCGGTACGTACGTCCGCAACGCCTGCGCGACCGGTTACAAGGCGATCTACCAGGACGGCCGGTATCCGTCGGAGGACTTCCTCGGGGCGCTCCACCCGGACTTCACCGACTTCGTGAGCCGCAGGCTCGCCGGCCCGATCGCGGCCCTCGGCACGCTGGCCGGCACCCTGACGCCCGCCGCCGCGGCGCTGACCGGCCTGCCGGCGGGAATCGCCGTCTGCGCCGGCAATGTCGACGCTCACGTGACGGTGCCCGCAACCGGTGCCGTCGATCCCGGCCAGCTCGTCGCCATCATGGGCACCTCGACCTGCCACGTGGTCAGCTCCGACGTGCTGACCGAGGTGCCCGGCATCTGCGGGGTGGTCCACGGCGGCATCCTCGAGGGCCTCTGGGGTTACGAGGCCGGCCAGAGCGGGGTCGGCGACATCTTCGCCTGGTTCACCGAGCGGAACACCCCGCCGGCCTACGTCGACGAGGCGCACGCCCGAGGCATCTCGGTCCACGACCTGCTCACCGAGAAGGCAGCCCTGCAGCCGGTCGGTGGGCACGGCCTGGTCGCGCTCGACTGGCACAGCGGGAACCGGTCCGTCCTCGTCGACCACGAGCTCTCCGGGCTCGTCGTCGGGCTGACGCTGGCGACCCGTCCGGAGGACATCTACCGGGCGCTGCTGGAGGCGACCGCGTTCGGCACCCGCGCCATCGTCGACGCGCTGCGCGGGGGACGGGTGCCGGTGACCGAGCTCGTCGTCGCGGGGGGCCTGGTCAAGAACCGGTTCCTGATGCAGCTCTACAGCGACGTGACCAGGCTGCCGATCAGCATCGTGGGTTCGAACCACGCACCCGCCGTCGGCTCGGCGATCCACGCCGCGGTCGCCGCCGGCGCGTACCCGAGCGTGCGGGACGCGGCGGCGGCCATGGGCCGGCGCGACGTCGCGGTCTACGAGCCCGACGAGAAGCGCGCCGCGGCCTACGACGCCCTCTACGCGCAGTACGTGACGCTGCATGACTACTTCGGTCGCGGCGGCAACGACGTGATGCACGAGCTGCGCCGGATCCGGCGGGAAGCGGAGACGCGATGACGACGTACGAGACGGGGCTCGCGGAAGCGGTGCGGACGATCCGGGAGGTGGTCGCCACGCTTCACGGGCACCTGACCACCTACCGCCTGGTGGCCTGGACGGCCGGCAACGTCTCCGGTCGGGTCCCGGGGCACGACCTGATGGTCATCAAGCCGAGCGGCGTGGACTACGCCGACCTGACCGCGGATTCGATCGTCGTCTGCGACCTGAACGGCAACGTGGTCGAGGGTGACTACCACCCGTCGAGCGACACCGCGGCGCACGCGTACGTCTACCGGCACCGGCCGGACGTCGGCGGCGTCGTGCACACCCACTCGACGTACGCCTCGGCGTGGGCGGCTCGCGGGGAGTCCATCCCGTGTGTGCTGACCGCGATGGCCGACGAGTTCGGTGGCGAGATCCCGGTCGGTCCGTTCGCCATGATCGGCGACGACTCCATCGGCCGGGGCATCGTGGAGACGCTCTCCGGGCACCGGTCGCCGGCGGTGCTCATGCGCAACCACGGCGTGTTCACGATCGGGGCGACGCCCCGCGACGCGGTGAAGGCCGCGGTCATGTGCGAGGACGTCGCGCGGACCGTGCACATCGCGCGGCAGCTCGGCACCCCGCTGACGATCGATCCCGTGGACGTGGACCGGCTCTACGCGCGCTACCAGAAGGTGTACGGCCAGCCTGGCCGGTCCGATGGAACGGAGTGACATTCGTGCCGACAGTAGATAAACCGGGAGAGATCTGGTTCCTGACGGGAAGCCAGGCGCTGTACGGCGAGGACGTACTCGAACAGGTCGCGGCGCAGTCGCGCGAGGTGTGCCAGACGCTCGCCAGCGGCCTGCGGGCCGGGCCGCGGCTGGTCTGGAAGCCGGTGCTGACGACCGCCGACGCGATCCGCCGGACCTGCCTGGACGCCACCTCGGACGACGCGGTGGTCGGCGTCATCGCCTGGATGCACACGTTCTCACCGGCGAAGGCATGGATCGCCGGTCTGTCCGCGCTCGGCAAGCCGCTGCTGCACCTGCACACCCAGGCCAACCGGTCGCTGCCCTGGGCCGAGCTGGACATGGACTTCATGAACCTCAACCAGGCCGCACACGGCGACCGCGAGTTCGGGTACGTGCAGTCGCGGCTGGGTGTGGCCCGCAAGACCGTCGCCGGTTTCGCCGGCGATCCGGTGGTGGCGGGCCGGGTCAGCGCCTGGGCCCGCGCGGCGAGCGGCTGGCGGGCGTCCCGGTCGCTCCGGATGGCTCGCTTCGGCGACAACATGCGTGACGTGGCCGTGACCGAAGGCGACAAGGTCGGTGCCCAGGCGACCCTGGGTATCTCGGTCAACGCCTACGGTGTGAACGCGCTCGTCGCGGCCGTCGACGAGACCGCGGACTCCGACGTCGACAAGCTCGTCGTCGAGTACGAGGAGCGCTACGCGGTGGCGCGCGAGCTGCGCCGCGGTGGCGACCGGCACGAGTCGCTGCGCTACGGCGCCCGGATCGAACTCGGCCTCCGTCACTTCCTCGAGGCGGGCAACTTCGACGCCTTCACCACGAACTTCGAGGACCTGGGCGGTCTGCGGCAGCTCCCCGGTCTGGCGGTGCAGCGGCTGATGGCCGACGGCTACGGGTTCGGGGGCGAGGGCGACTGGAAGACCGCGGCGCTCCTGCGCATCCTGAAGGTGGCGGCCGGGGAGGAGCCCGGCGGCACCTCGTTCATGGAGGACTACACCTACCACTGGGGTCCCGGCGAGCCGAAGACCCTCGGCGCGCACATGCTCGAGGTCTGCCCGAGCATCGCCGGCGGTCGACCGAGCCTCGAGATCCACCCGTTGTCGATCGGGAATCGCGAGGACCCGGTGCGCCTGGTCTTCACCGCGGCCCCCGGCCCGGGCCTGGTTGTCGGCCTCGCCGATCTGGGCGGCCGGCTCCGGCTGACCGCCAACGAGATCGACGTGGTGGAGCCGGACGAGCCGCTGCCCCGGCTGCCCGTCGCCCGGGCGGTCTGGAAGCCGCGACCCGATCTCGCCACGTCGGCCGAGTGCTGGCTGCTCGCGGGCGGGCCGCACCACACCGTGCTCAGCACCGCGGTCGGCCGCGAGGCGCTCGCCGACTTCGCCGACATGGCGGGCGTCGAGCTGCTCATGATCGACGCCGCGACCGACCCCCGGTTGTTCGCGAATCACATCCGCTGGAACAGCACCTACTACCGAATGGCGCAGCGACTGTAATCCTGCGCCGCGGTCAGAAGCGGCGCCCGCCTCGCCGGCGGTCGCCGATTCTGACGCCGGACGGCCGACCGGCCGGCCGGACAACGCCCGAGGAACCCCCGATGCCAAACGGGGCCCTCCTCGACAGGGCGTAAGTACACCCAACCCACCACCCGAGAAATTGCAGCTTCGCCGGGACCGCGGTGCGGATCCCTCCGAACGATGAGCCTAGGAGAAGATCATGAGACGAACCTCGCGCGGGCGACTCGGCCTGCGCTCGCTGGCCGGCGTCCTCGTAGCGGCTCTGGCCCTCAGCGCGGCCGCGTGCGGCAAGGACAGCTCGAAGGACAAGGCGACGGTCGAGGCCGGGCCCAACGGCACCGACGACGGCAGTGAGCTGACGCTGTGGACCCGGGCTCCGCTCGAGAAGCAGGCGAAGCTCCTCGTCGAGGCCTACAACGCCAGCCACAAGAACCAGGTCAAGCTGACCGTCGTCCCCAACGACGACTACGTGGCGAAGGTTGGCGCGGCGGCCGGCTCGGGCGGTCTTCCGGACCTCTTCGCCGCCGACATCGTCTACGTGCCGAACTGGGTGCAGCAGGGCCTGTTCAAGGACCTCAGCTCGAACATCAACGGCCTCGCCTACAAGGACTCCATCAACAAGGGGCACCTCGCGGCCGGCACGCGCGACGGCAAGGAGTACGTGCTGCCCTTCGTGCTCGACCTGTCGATGATGTTCTGGAACAAGCAGCTGTTCAAGGACGCCGGGCTGGACCCGGAGAAGGCCCCGGCGACGCTGGAGGAGTACGCCGACGCGGCCAAGAAGATCCAGGCCCTGAAGAAGGACGGCGTCTACGGCACGGCGACCGGTCTGAACTGCGGCGGGTGCCTGGTCTTCACCTGGTTCCCCACCATCTGGGCGAGCAACGGTGAGGTGCTGAGCGAGGACGGCGCCAAGTCCAAGCTCGGCGACGACACCGCCCAGAAGGTCTACAGCACCTGGCGGGACCTGTGGAAGTCCGGCGCGGTGCTCCCGTCCTCGAAGGACGAGGCGGGCCCCACCTGGACGGCCGGGTTCACCCAGGGCAAGGTCGGCCTGATGTTCTACCCGGCGACGCTGCTCTCCTCGACGCCGTTCGACGTCGGGGTGGCCGGTATCCCCGGCCCGGGCGGCGGCGCTTCCACCTTCGTCGGCGGCGACGGCATCGGTGTCTCGAAGGACTCGAAGAAGGCCGCGCAGGCCTGGAACTTCCTGAACTGGATGATGTCCGAGGACGCCCAGGTGGAGGTGCTCGCGAAGGACAAGGACGTGGTGTCGCGTTCCGACCTCGCGAACAACAAGTACGCCGCCCAGGACCCGCGGCTGGTCACCATCAACGAGGTGGCCGGCAAGGGCGACACCCCGGTCGCGTTGAACTTCCAGCAGGCCTTCAACGCGCCGAACAGCCCGTGGCTGACCCTGGTGCGCAACCAGGTGCTGGGTGACGGCGGCAATCTCCAGAAGGACAACGACGAGATCTCTGCCGTGCTCGGGCAGTAGACGTTCGCCGTAGGCGTGTGCCGGGCCGTCGGGCCCGGCACACGCTCGCGACACCACACCGACCCGGGACGCAGCAACGATCTGCCCGCCGGCCGATGAACGAGAGGTTCCCATGAGAGTCAACGCACCCCCACGCGGTGCGGCGATTCGGCGCGCCGCCCGTCGCAGCAGCCGTCGAGCCTGGCTCGGCTGGCTCTACGCAACACCGACCGCGGTCTTCGTGGTGGCGCTGTTCGCTGTTCCGCTGCTGCTCGTGGTCAGGATGTCGGCGTCGAGATGGCCGCTGCTGTCCGGCGACCAGGGAGTCAACTTCCCCGACAACTTCGTGAAGGCGGTGAACCACCGGTTCTTCACCTCCTCGGTGGTGTTCACCGTGAAGTACACGGTGCTCGCCACCGTGCTGCTGCTCCTGCTCGGCTTGGGCCTGGCCATGCTGGTGCAGGAGTCGAGCCGATGGAACAACCTGGTCCGCGCGTCGTTCCTGGTTCCCAGTGCGCTCGGGTTGGCCTCCGCGTCCCTGCTGTTCTACGTGCTCTACTCGCCGTACGCGAGCCCCCTGGCCCCCCTGATGGAGCGCTGGGGCTTCACCTTCCTCGGTTCACCGAACGCGGCGCTCTTCTCGACGCTGTTCCTCATCGTGTGGCGGTACGCCGGCTTCTACATGGTGCTCATGCTCGTCGGCCTGCAGGGAATCTCGGCGGACGTGTACGAGGCTGCCCGGATGGACGGCGCCAGTCGCTGGCAGACCTTCCGGAAGGTCACCCTGCCGCTCCTGCGCCCGACGCTGGCGTTGTGCACCGTGCTCTGCGTTACCGGCTCGCTGCTCGCCTTCGAGCAGTTCTACATCCTCACCAAGGGCGGCCCGGACAACAGCACGATCTCCGTGGTTCAGCTCATCTACTCGGTGGCGTTCCAGGGCCAGAACGACCTGGGCGTGGCGGCGGCCATCTCCATCATCGTGCTGGTGGCCCTGGTCATCATCAACGCGCTGCAGATGCGCGCCTTCCGGTCCGAGGAGAGCTGACGCGATGCCCACCGGTTCCCCGTCCACCTCCACCACGATCAGCGAGCGGCCGCCGACAACCCCGGCAGCCTCTGCCGCACCCGCCGGCTCGGCCGGTACCACCATTGCCGGCGTCGCGCTGCGGACCCCCTACTGGGTCCTCACCGGGGCGTTGGCGTTGATCTTCCTCTTCCCGCTCGTCTGGACGGCCGTCGCTTCGGTCGCGCCGCAGGCCGGCACGAACCAGACGGACGGCTGGGGGTTCGGCAACTACGAGACGCTGACCCACTACCAGGCCGGCATCTGGCGCTATCTCGCGAACTCGGCGTTCGTGTCCGGGCTGACGGTCGCCCTGACGCTGCTGATCTCCCTGCTCGGCGGCTACGCGTTCGCGCGGTTCCGCTTCCCCGGCAAGAACGTGCTGTTCCTGGTCACGCTGGCCATCCTCATGGTGCCGTACGCGACGTTGCTCATCCCGCTGTACGTGCTGCTCAACGAGGTGGGGCTGCAGAACTCCCTCGTCGGCGTGGCGTTCGTGCTCACGGTGTTCCAGCTGCCGTTCTCCACCTTCCTGATGCGGATCTCCTTCGAGGCGGTGCCGCGGGAGCTCGACGAGGCGGCGATGGTCGACGGATGCTCGTCGTTCGGCGCACTCTGGCGGGTGCTCGTGCCGGCGGTGAAGCCGGGCATGATCACCGTCGGGCTCTTCGCGTTCCTCGCCGCGTGGAACGACTTCATGGCGCCGCTGATCCTCATCAACGACTCCGAGCGCATGACCCTGCCCCTTGCCGTGTCCAACCTCCGCGGCCAGGTCCAGGGAGTCGTCGACTACGGCGCGACCGAAGCGGGCGTCGTCGTCCTCGCCCTGCCGTGCATGGTCCTGTTCCTGCTGCTCCAACGACACTACGTGCGCGGCTTCATGTCCGGCGCCCTGAAAGGATGACCATGATCGGCACCGTACCCACGGCCGCACCTGTCATGGCGAGCCGCGGCCGGCTCCGGCCGCTCGGATTGGGTGAAGTCCGGATCACGGACGGATTCTGGGCCGAGCGCCAGTCGGTCAACGCCGCGACGACTCTCGAGCACATCCAGCACTGGCTCGAGCGGGAGGGCTGGCTCGGAAACTTCGACCTTGCCGCCACGAAGGGCGACCTCGCCCGCGAGCGCCGCGGACGCGAGTTCTCCGACTCGGAGATCTACAAGTTCCTCGAGGCGATGGCGTGGGAGATCGGCCGGACGGGCGACGCAGACCTGGAGTCGCGGTTTCGAGCCGTCGTCCGACGGGTGGCCGACGCGCAGGAGCCCGACGGTTACCTCAACACCAAGTTCGGCCGCGCGGGCCAGGAACCCCGCTGGTCCGACCTCGAATGGGGCCACGAGCTCTACTGCCTGGGTCACCTCCTGCAAGCGGCGGTCGCCCGCGCCCGGACCCGTCCGGACGCCGACGACGGGCTGCTCGCCGTCGCCCGCCGCGCCGCCGACAACGCCTGCGAAACGTTCGGACCGGACGGCATCGACAGCGTCTGCGGGCACCCGGAGATCGAGACCGCGCTCGTGGAGCTCGCCCGGGTCACCGGCGACGACCGTTACCTCGCCCAGGCCGCCCTCTTCGTCGAGCGGCGGGGTCACGGCCGGCTCAGCGACATCGAATGGGGCCGCGAGTACTTCCAGGACGACATCCCCGTGCGCGAGGCGACGGTGCTGCGCGGGCACGCGGTGCGGGCGAACTACCTCTCGGCCGGCGCGGTCGACGTCGCCGTGGAGACGGACGACGCCAGCCTGTTGGCGGCGGTACGCCGGCAGTGGAAGAACACGGTGGCGCGGCGCACGTACGTCACCGGTGGGCAGGGCTCGCGCCACCAGGATGAGGCGTTCGGCGACGACTGGGTGCTGCCCCCTGACCGTGCCTACTCGGAGACCTGCGCCGGTGTCGGCTCGGTGATGCTCGCGTGGCGGCTGCTGCTCGCCCACGGCGACCCCGGGTACGCCGACCTCATCGAGCGGACGCTCTTCAACGTGGTGTCGACCTCGCCGTCGACCGACGGGCGAAGCTTCTTCTACACCAACACCCTGCACCGCCGCGAACTCGGCACCGTCCCGGATGCCGATCGGGCCAGCCTTCGCGCCGCGGCCTCGCTCCGGGCGCCGTGGTTCGAGGTGTCCTGCTGCCCGACCAACGTCGCACGCACCATGGCCAGCCTGGCGGCGTACGTCGCCACGGCCGACGACGAGGGCCTCCAGCTCCACCAGTACATGCCCGGCACCGTCGAGCACCGCCTCGCCGACGGACGTGACCTCTGCGTGACCGTCGCGACCGACTACCCCCACGACGGTCACATCCGGGTGCGGATCGACAGCGACGACGACCGCCCCTGGTCGCTGTCGTTGCGGGTGCCCGGCTGGGCGGTCGAGGGTGCGACGCTGACCGTCGACGGAACCACCCGGCCGGTCGGCCCGGGCGTCGTCACCGAGCGACGGACGTGGCGACGCGGCGACAAGGTCGTCCTGGTCCTGCCGATGGCGCCCCGGTTCACGTACCCGGATGCCCGCATCGACGCGGTTCGCGGCTGCGTCGCGGTGGAACGCGGCCCGCTCGTGCTGGCCCTGGAGTCCGTGGACGTCCCCGGCGTCGAGACCGTCGACGAACTCCGTGTCGACACCGGTCAGCCGCCCCGCGTGGTCGACGGCAGGGTCGTCGTGCGCTGCCGGAGCGTGTACCCGCAGGATCACGACTGGCCCTACCGGAGCACCGGGGCCGAGCCGGCACCCGGGACGGGGGAGGAGCTCGACGAGGTGGCCCTGGTGGAATACCACGCCTGGGCCAACCGCGGGCCGTCGACGATGCGCGTCTGGATCCCCACGAACTGACGAGCACCGGATGCCCGAGGGGGAGTCGCCCGCCAAGCGGAGGCTTGCGGACCGCGACGAAGCCGGCCGCGTCGCGACCGTCCCCCTCGGGCACGGCGTCCTCGATGGAAGGCGCGGCTGCGGCCGCGCGCAGGCTCGTGCCGCGAAGTGAACGCTAACGGCGGTGTGTCGGCCGCGCGCGCGTCAGACGGGAAGAGACCAGCGACTGGGCTGGCGAGGTTGGCTTGAGATACCCGTTCCTGCTCGTCCGTTCAGCCGATTCGGAGCGACAAGCGGATCGAGGGGTTGACCTACGTGATGTTAACGCTCACACTCATCACTCAGGTGACCTCGCTCACTGGATCGCAGTTCACCCGGCGGCCGCTACCGGCCGGCCTGATGACCGCCACGGTTCACACGGAGGAAGATCGGTGCTGAGGAGCATCCTGGCCGCAGCCCTGAGCGCGGCCGCGCATTCATCTCCCCCTCCCGCAGCCCCTGTCCCGGCGCCGTTCCCGGTTACCGCCCGCTCGCGCGGCACGTCGTCCGGCACCAGGACGGCTGCCGCTGGGCCGGCGTGACCGGGCAGGCCGGGACGCCCGTCACGTCCGCCGGCAACCGCGTGCAGTTCACACCGAAATCACCACCACCGCAAGGTGCGCTGGGCGCGCCCCCAAGCCCCAGCCGCACCGATATCAAGGAGGTCGAACATGAGCAGTAGACGCGTGAGGAGGGCGCCTGTCTGGGCCGCCCTTACTGCGCTGGTGGTGGGAGGGATGGTCGGCACGCCCTCCGCGGCCCATGCCGCCGGCCCGATCCTGCCGGGCAACGAGGGTGACGTAGGGGTCTACACCAACGGGCAGAACCACGTCATGGAGATCGGGGACCCGGTCTACAACAACGTGGCCGAGGTCGCGGCGCAGCTCAAGCCCGGGGTGCCGTTCACGGCCTCGAACATGCACCAGTCCATCTTCGACAAGGACCTCGCCGCCGGCGGCACGGACTACTACCTCGACCGCGTGCTGGGCGTCCGCGGGACGCTCGGGTCGGCGGTGCTGATGACCAGGGGCCGCTCCCTGTACATGCGCGGCGCGAGCACCAACAACTTCACCACCATGGGCTTCGCCGGCAGCACGTACGTCGGTGGCCCGAACAACCTCGGCAACCTGTACACCGTCACGGTGCCCGGGCAGACCGTCACCGAGGTCAGCGCGAACCGCTTCAACGCGCCGAGCCACGCCAAGGGCCGGTACACGATCGGCACCACCGGAGTCACCGCCGACCTGACGAAGTTCATCACCTACGACAACGTCGCGGTCACCGCCATCGACTTCACCAACCCCGGCGGCTCGCCGGCGACGTTCACCGTCCGCGCCGCGTCGCCGCTGGCCACCCAGGCCGGCAAGGGTGCGGGCGAGCTCACCGGCACCCGCACCATCACCAGCGGCGCCAACAACGGCCTCGTCGACACCCCGTGGAACAGCGTCACGATCGACCTCACCGGTGCGGGCTTCACCCGTAGCGGCACCAACCTCGACCGTGAGATCACGGTGCCCGCCGGCGGCACGGTGTCGCTGTCGGTCGTCGGCGCCGTCTCCTCGGCCACGCTGCCCAAGACGGTCGAGGGCTACAAGGAGTACGCCGCGATGCCGGCGGCCCAGGCCGTGCGTACCGGCATCACCGAGTTCAACCGCCGCTGGGCCCAGGACGTCCCCTACATCAACGTCCCCGACCCCGCGGTCGAGAAGGCCATCGTCTACCGCTGGTGGGGTGAGCGCTACAACAGCCTCGACGCCAACGCCCCCGGCTACGCCTACCAGTACCCGACCACGGTCGAGGGGTCGAACCTCTACCAGAACGCCATCGCGCTGACCCAGCCGATGCACCTGCAGGACACCAAGTGGCTGCGTACGCCCTACCTGCCGTACGGCCAGATCCTCAACATCGGCGAGCTGTCCGGCTCCTCCGCCTTCCTGGACAGCCCCGGTCACACCAGTTGGAACAACCACTACTCGCAGTACATCGGCACCTCGGGGCTCGAGGCCTACAACGTGCACGGTGGTGGCAAGGAGATCGCCGACAAGTTCGCCCACTACTTCGAGGGCGACGGCATCGGCCAGCTCGAGCACTACGACGGCAACAAGAACAAGCTCATCGCGTACGACACCAACTACATGCCGGGCAACGACGCGGACGCCATCTCCTTCGGCTTCCCGAAGTCCAACGCCAGCGCCCCCGGCGCGCGCACGATCGAACGCCCCGAGTCGGCGTACGTGTGGGGCGCGCTCGACGCCGCCCGGCAGCTCTACCAGATCGCCGGGGCCGACCCGGCCAAGGTCAACGAGATGGCGACCGCCGCCGACGGGACCCGCGACGCGATCCTCAGCCAGCTGTGGAGCCCCGACATGCGGATGTTCCTGGCCGGCACGTCGTACGGAGCCACCAGCGCGGCCAGCTCCAACGGCCGGGCCAACCCGCTGCCCGCGTCGGCCCGCAACCTGATCCCGGCGAAGGAGTCGAACCTCTACGACGTCTACGCCGAGAACCTCATTCCGTTCGACCAGTGGCAGAAGTACGTCGACGGGTACCGCTTCCTGACCTACGGCGACAACTTCCCGATCTTCCCGTTCTACACCGCCAACCAGTACGACCGGGCCGCCTACGGGATCGGCGGCTCCAACAACTTCTCCAACATCAACTTCACCGTGCAGTACCGCGGCGTCCGCTCGGCACTGCGCCACTACGACCCGCAGCAGAAGTACATCACTCCGGAGTACGCCAAGCGGCTGCTGGACTGGATGGCCTGGAGCATCTACCCGGGCGCTGACGTTCGTGTCCCGAACCAGTCGGAGTACTACTCCAACTGGAACCCGACCACGAAGACCTACAACCGCAACAACCCGAACCACGTGATGCTCGGGAACATGAACTACATCTATGTCGAGGACATGGCTGGCCTGCAGCCGCGCTCCGACGACAAGATTGAGCTCTGGCCGATCAAGTTCGGCTACGAGCACTTCATGGCCAACAACCTGCGCTACCACGGGCACGACGTCACGATCGTCTGGGACCCCGACGGCAGCAAGTACGGTCTGGGCGCCGGCTACAGCCTGTTCCTGGACGGCGAGAAGAAGGTCAGCACCGACAAGCTCGGCAAGCTCACCTACGACCCGAACACCAACAAGGTCCAGGCCGAGGACGGCGTGACCGTCACCTTCACCGCGACGAACGGGAGCAACTTCCCGAGCGCGGTGAACACCACGATCAAGGACGACCGCGTCGTCGATTACCTCAAGACGGCCGGCATCGACCTCACCGAGAACGCTCCGAACCTGGCGAAGGGCGCCGCCCTGAGCTCGTCGTACACCCAGCAGGGCGCCCGGCCGACCCCGTGGCGGCAGTTCCACACCCCCGGCTGGAGCACCACCTCGATGAACTACACCCCCGGTGCGACCAAGGAGCCCGAGCGTCCGGCGTCGCTGGCCGCCGTGACCGACGGCGTCACCGCCAACGAGCCGTTCTGGGGCAACTACGGCACCACCGAGAAGAACGGCTACATCGAGCTCGATCTGGGTTCGGCCAAGTCCTTCGACAACGTGAAGGTGACCTTCGTCAGCGACCGCCAGGCCGGCGGCTACCACGAGCCCTCGCGCTGGTGGGTCCAGGTGCCCAACGGCAGCGGTGGCTGGAAGGAGGTGCCGGACCAGTTCAAGAACCCGACGGTCCCGGCGGCCAAGTTCAACGAGGCGCTCTTCAAGACCGTGACGTCGAACAAGGTGCGCATCGCGTTCACGAACAGCCCGACCTACTACACGGCGATCGCCGAGGTCCAGGTGTTCAACTCGGGTCGTGACGTGCCGGCCGTCTCGAACCAGGCGCCGGTCGTCACCGCCACCCGCGACGGCTCGGCGGACGGCAACCTGTCCACCAGGCTGGTCGGCACGGCCACCGACGACGGCATCCCCTACGACAACGAGCTCAGCTTCGGCTGGGAGACCGTCTCGGCGCCGCAGGGCGCGGGCGTCATCTTCGCCGACCCGAAGGCGCTGGCCACCCGGGTGACCGGCACGCTCGCCGGTGACTACGTGTTCCGCTTCGTCGCCAACGACGGCGACAAGCGGTCGGAGGCAACCGTGGCGGTGACCCTCACCAAGCGGGCGGTCGCCGCGGAGTTCGGCTCGTCGGCAACGGTCACCACCAGCGGTACCGCGTCGTGGGAGAACCACCAGCGGGTCAACGAAGCCAGCAACCCGAGCAGCTCGAACCCGGGCACCGGCAACGGCTGGGGCAACTGGGGCCAGACGCAGAACGGCACCAGCGTCGCGCAGGCGGCGTGGATCCAGTACGCCTGGACCTCGCCGGTGCGGCTGTCGTCGACCGACATCTACTGGTACGACGACAACGGCGGCACCCGCCGGCCCAACGCCACGACCTACGCCATCGAGACCTCCTCGGACGGCACCACCTGGACGCCGGTCACCCTGACCAAGGGGTCGACGTACGCCAACGGTCTGGCCACCAACACCTACAACCACTTCGACTTCGAACCGATCACGACGAACCGGCTGCGCATCCGCATCTGGGGCGTTCAGGGCACCGGCGCGGGCACGGGCGTGCTGCGCTGGCGCGCGAACGGCGAGACGGTCGACTCGGTGCGTTCGCCGGTGCTGATCCGGACCGGCGTGGGCGACGTGCCCACGCTGCCGAGTGAGCTCGACGGGATCTACGCCAGCGGGGCCCGCGGCAAGGTCGCGTTCAAGTGGCAGCCGATCACGCCCGAGATGGTCGCGGAGACCAACGTCGACCCGTTCGTGGTCTACGGCACCAACGACGCGTACGGCCTGATCGCTGAGGCCCGCGTGTACGTGCGGCCCGAGATGTCCCAGGGTGGCATCTCGATCCAGGGCGCCGAGACGTTCGAGCAGGCCGTGGCGGTGGGCGAGCAGCCCTACCTGCCCAGCAAGGTGGAGGTCTCCTACAACGACGGATCCCGGGACAACCAGGCCATCGGCGTCAACTGGAACTTCGACGAGAACATCGTCAAGACCCCCGGTCGCTACACCATCGTCGGTGACCTGATCCTGCCCGACTACGTCAGCGAGGCCGGCACCACACGGACCACGCTGACCCTCACCGTGGGCAAGGACACCGTGGCCCCGACGACGACCCTGACCTGGTCGCCGGCGGAGCCGAACGGTGACAACGGGTGGTACACGACGGCCCCGTCCTTCACGCTCGAGGCGAAGGACGCGTTCGCCGTGGCCAGCAGCCAGTACCGGCTCAACGGCGGTGAGTGGACGACCTACCCGGGTACGCCGGTCGCGGTCGTCCGGGACGGCACCAACCGGGTGGAGTTCCGCTCGACCGACACCAGCGACAACGTCGAGGAGCCGAAGGAGGCCACGGTCAAGGTCGACACGACCGCGCCGACGGCGACGTTCGCCTCCTCGATCGGCGAGGTGTACTTCGGCTCGGTTCCGCCCGCGCCCACCTGCACCGCGAGCGACGCCCTCTCCGGTCCGGCGGGCTGTGTCGTCAGCGGCTACAGCACCGAGGTCGGCACGCACATCCTGCTCGCGACGGCGACCGACGCCGCCGGCAACGTGGGCACGGCCGTGCAGTCGTACACCGTGCTGCCATGGACGGTGAAGGGCTTCTACAGCCCGATCGGCATGGACGGGGTGTTCAACACGGTCAAGGCCGGCAGCACCGTGCCGATGAAGTTCCAGGTCTTCTCGGGCAAGACGGAGCTGACCAACCCGGCGCTGGTCACGATGAGCGCCACCCAGGTCACGTGCGACTCCGGCGCTCGGATGGAGGAGGTCGACACGGTCAGCAGCGGTGCCACGTCGCTGAGGTACGACCTGAACGGCGGTCAGTTCGTCTACAACTGGAAGACGCCCGCCACACCCGGTGCCTGCTACGCGGTAACGGCCACGACCTCTGACGGGTCGAGCGTCACCGCGAAGTTCAAGCTCCGCTGACAGCAAGGTGAAACACGCGGAGGGGCTGCTTCGGCAGCCCCTCCGCCGCATTTCTGCCCCATACTCGTCGAAGCCTCCCGCCGTCACGACCCGTCCAAGGCGGGCCAGAAAAGTCAGCCGGCGGCCAGGCGTAGCCCGAGGGCGACGAAGGCGACCGCGCAGATCCGATTGATCTGCCGCGACCAGCGGCCGTCGGCCAGTCGGCCGGCGAGCCGCCCGGCACCGGCGCCGAGGGCGATGTCGACGGTGAGCTGCACCGCGACGAACAACCCGCCGAGCAGCACCAGTTGCGCGGTGACGTTGCCCGCCGCCGGCTCGACGAACTGCGGCAGGAACGCGACGCTGAACAGGATCATCTTCGGGTTGAGCAGGTTGGTCACCAGCCCACGCAGGAACGCCCGCTCGGCTCGACCATCGTGACCCGGCGCGGTCGCGCCGGGACCGCTCGAGCCGCACAGCGCCCGCACCCCGAGCACGATCAGGTACGCCGCGCCGGCCCAGCGGATCGCGGTGAAGAGCACCGGCGAGGCGGAGATCGCCGCCGCGAGTCCGAACACGACCGCCGCGACGTGGACCGCCTCCCCGGCGGCGACGCCGAGCGCGGCCACCAACCCGGCGCGGGTGCCGTAGCGGGCGGCGTTGGCGAGGACGAACATCATGTCCGGACCAGGAGTGACCATCAGTACGACGATCGCGGCGAGGTAGCCGGCGAGTGTCGCCACGGAGAGACCGAACATCACTCAGCCCTCCCCGGCACCGTCGAGCAGTGCCCGCCGCAGCGTCAGCCGGTGGTCCCGGCGGATCTCCGCCTCGCGGTACCGGCGCCGGTCACCGTCGGTCTGGGGGAGCAGCGGTGGCACCGGGCGTGGCTGGCCCGCGTCGTCGACCGCCACCATGACCAGATGCGCGGTCGCCACGTCGGTGGGCGGCACCGCCCGGTCCCACCGGTCGGCGGTGACCTTGACCGCCACTTCCATCGAGCTGCGCCCGGCCCAGGTGATCCGGGCGTCGACGTGGACCACGTCGCCGACCCGGACCGCGCGGAGGAAGGCGGTCTCGTCGATGGCCGCGGTGACCGCCGGCCCGTCGGAGTGGCGGGCGGCGACCACTCCGGCGACGGAGTCGATGAGGTTGAGGATCCGGCCGCCGTGGACCGTACCCATCAGGTTGGTGTGGTGCTGGTCCATGATCTGCGAAAGGGTCAGGTGGGATGCCGACGGTGCGCGGCCGGCGATGGTGGTGGTGTCGGGCACTGTGGTTCGTCCGTCCTCGGGAAGCGCGCCGCCGGCTCCGGGGTGCGCACGTCGAGGACACGCCGGACGGCTCACGTACGGCGCATCACCCGCCCGACCCACCCGCGAGGTCGACGGCAGCGCGCACACCTCGTGCGCGCGGCGCGGGCAGGTCTTCGGACTCGCGGGCACGACCGGCGGACCGGTCTCCTACTGGCCGTCGCTTCCCGGGCCGCACGCGGCCCAGTGCTGATGACGGCGGTCGTTCCCACTCACCGCTGCGGGGCAGTCCCGGACTTCCACCGGGTTCCCTCTTACGACGCCCGGGGGTGACCGGGCGAACCAGCGCCGCCGGACAGCATATCCGTCGCCGATCGCTTCTCGGCCGGCGGCGAGGGCCGGCTGTGAGGTATCCCCTGCCCCGGGTGGGGCGGCCGCTCGGGGCGGTTTCACCGCCGTCCCGAGCGGCCGCGGCTCAGAAGTCGTCGTCGAAGGCGACGGTGCCGCTCACCCCGACCTGGTACGCCGACACCCGGCGTTCGAAGAAGTTGGACAGCTCCTGCACGTCCTGCAACTCCATGAAGGCGAACGGGTTGGTCGAGCCGTAGTGGGCGCCGATACCCAGCTGCGCCAGCCGCCGGTCGGCGACGTGCTGGAGGTACTGGCGCATGTCGGCCAGGGTCAGTCCCGGCACACCCTGGCCGACCAGGTCCTCGGCGAACTGCACCTCGCACTCGACGGCCTCGGTGAGCATCTGCCGGACCTGGTCGGCGAGGTCGTCGTCGAACAGGTCCGGCTCCTCCCGCCGTACGGTGTCGACCACGTCGAAGGCGAACGCCATGTGCATCGACTCGTCGCGGAACACCCAGTTGGTGCCGGAGGCGAGGCCGTGCAGCAGGCCGCGGGAGCGCAGGAAGTAGACGTAGGCGAACGCGCCGTAGAAGAACAGGCCCTCGATGCAGGCGGCGAAGCAGATCAGGTTGAGCAGGAACGCCCGCCGGTCCTGCTTCGTCCGCAGCTCCCGCAGATCATGGATGGAGTTGATCCAGCGGAAGCAGAACTCGGCCTTGCGTCGGATCGACGGGATGTTCTCGACGGCGGCGAAGGCGGCGGCGCGTTCGGCCTCGTCGGGCACGTAGGTGTCGAGCAGGTTGAGGTAGAACTGGACGTGCACCGCCTCCTCGAAGAGTTGGCGGGACAGGTAGAGCCGGCCCTCGGGGCTGTTGACGTGCTGGTAGAGGTTGAGCACGAGATTGTTGGCGACGATGGTGTCGCCGGTGGCGAAGAACGCCACGAGCCGGCTGACCAGGTGCCGCTCGGCCGGGGTGAGCCGGTGGAGGTCGGTCAGGTCGGCGTGCAGATCGACCTCCTCGACGGTCCAGGTGTTGCGGATGGCGTCGCGGAAGCGGTCGAAGAAGTGCGGGTAGCGCATCGGGCGGAGGGTGAGGTCCATCCCGGGGTCGAGCAGCATGGCTGTGGTCTCCGTCGTGGTGTCGCTCGGGATGGTCACTGGCAGGCCTCGCACGCCTCGGGGTTCTCCAGCGAGCAGGCCAGCGCCTCCTCGTCGGTCGCCACCGGCGCGATGGCGCCGACGCGGGCCGGCACGGTGGCCTGCTGGATCCGGGTGGCCGGGCGGGAGCGCAGGTAGTAGGTGGTCTTCAGGCCGGCCTTCCAGGCGTACAGGTACATCGAGGAGAGCTTGCCGATGGTCGGCGCGGCCATGAACAGGTTCAACGACTGGGACTGGTCGATGAACGGCGCGCGGGCGGCGGCCAGGTCGATCAACGCCCGCTGCGGCAGCTCCCACGCGGTGCGGAACAGCTCCCGCACCTCCGCCGGCAGTTCTGTGACGTCCTGGACGGACCCGTCGGCGCGCTTGATCGCGGTCCGGATCCGCTCGGTCCACAGCCCGCGAGCCTTGAGTTCCGCGACGAGGGCGGTGTTGACCTGGAGGAACTCCCCGGAGAGCGTCTCCCGCTTGAACAGGTTGGACACCTGCGGCTCGATGCACTCGTAGCAGCCGGCGATCGAGGCGATGGTGGCGGTCGGCGCGACCGCGACCAGCAGCGAGTTGCGCAGCCCGTGCGCGGCCACCCGCTGCCGCAGCGCGTCCCACCGTTGCGCCTGGGTGCCGGCGACGCCCCAGAGGTCCGGCTGCAGCTGGCCGCGCGCGGCCCTGGTCTCGGCGAAGGCCGGATGCGGACCGAACCGCTCGGCGAGGTCGGCGGAGGTCTCCAGGGCGGTCAGGTACAGCTCCTCGCTGATCCGGGTGGACAGCTCGCGGGCGGCCGGAGAGTCGAACGGCAGCCGGAGCGCGAAGAAGGCGTCCTGCAGACCCATCAGCCCGAGGCCGACCGGCCGCCAGCGGGGATTGCTCGCCGCCGCCTGAGGGGTCGGGTAGTAGTTGATGTCGATCACGCGGTCGAGGAAGGTCACCGCGGTGCGTACCGTGGCGCGCAGCCGCTCCCAGTCGATGCCGTCGTCGGACAGGTGGGCGGCGAGGTTGACGGAGCCGAGATTGCACACCGCGGTCTCGGTGTCGCTGGACACCTCGACGATCTCGGTGCACAGGTTGGACAGGTGCACCACGTTGCCCGGCTCGGCGGTCTGGTTGCACAGCCGGTTCGCGGCGTCCTTGAACGTCATCCACCCGTTGCCGGTCTGCGCGAGCGTACGCATCATCCGCCCGTACAGTTCGCGGGCGTTGACCTGCCGGACATGGCGGCCCTGCGCCTCGGCCGCCCGGTACGCGGTGTCGAACTCCGCCCCCCACAGGTCCGGCAGCTCGGGCACCTCGTCCGGGTCGAACAGCGACCACATCCCGTCCGTCTCCACCCGGCGCATGAACTCGTCCGGGATCCAGTTGGCCAGGTTGAGGTTGTGGGTCCGCCGGGCATCCTCGCCGGTGTTGTCCCGCAGCTGGAGGAACTCCTCGATGTCCGGGTGCCACGGCTCCAGGTAGACGCAGGCCGCGCCCTTGCGCCGGCCGCCCTGGTTCACCGCGGCGACGCTCGCGTCGAGCGTACGCAGCCACGGCACGATGCCGTTGGACTGCCCGTTCGTGCCCCGGATGAGTGCGCCCCGTGCGCGAACCCGGGAGAAGGCGATGCCGATCCCACCGGCGAACTTGGACAGGTTGGCCACCTGCCCGTACCGCTGGTAGATCGAGTCGAGCTCGTCGCGGGGGGAGTCGACCAGGTAGCAGGAGGACATCTGGGTGTGCCGGGTGCCGGAGTTGAACAGCGTCGGCGAGCTCGGCAGGTATGCCAGGCTGGACATCAGCCGGTAGAAGTCGATGGCCTCGCCCGGGGTGCGCGACAGCCCGCAGGCCACCCGCAGCAGCCAGTACTGGGGCGTCTCCAGCACCAGCCGGCTGGTCGGGTGGCGCAGCAGGTACCGGTCGTAGACGGTGCGCAGGCCGAAGTATTCGAACCGCAGGTCACCGTCGGGGTCGACGGCGTCGTCGAGCTTGCGCGCGTTGGTGGCGACGAAGTCGGCGGTCGCGTCGCCGATGAGCCCCTCCGCGTGGCCGAGCCGGATCGCCTGGCTGAACGAGGCGATGCCCTGCCCGCGTACCTCCTTGTCGACGTAGCCGGCGAGCAGGCGGGCGGCGAGGCGGGAGTACTGCGGCTCCTCGCCGATCAACTCGGCCGCGGTCTGGATCGACAGCCGGTCCAGCTCGTCGGTGGTCGCGCCGTCGTACAACCCGCTGATGGTGCGGGTCGCCACGCGTAAGGGGTCGACGTCGGTGAGGTCCCCGGCCCATCGTTCGACCGCCCGGACGATCTTGTTGACGTCGACCGGCTCGGTGCTGCCGTTGCGCTTGCGGACGTGCATCTGCACCCGGCGTTGCCCGGGCGGGGCCTCGTTGTCCGGCGCCGCGTCGATAGACGGATTGACCTCGGTGACTGTCACTACTCACTCCTCGCGAGCTCGAGACCGGGTCGGCCTCGGCGCGTGGGAGCAGACACCTGGGGACATGCCGCATGACGGTGTCCCGTGGCGTCGGCCGTCCCACGCGGCCTCGGACCGTCGCACGCCCCAGGGTGGACGTGCGGCGCGCTGGCAGGTCTTCGGACTCGCGGGCGGGACCGGGTTCGCCGGTCTCCTACTGGCCGTCGCTTCCCAGGCTGTTGGTGGCCCAGTGCTGATGACGGCGGTCGTTCCCACTTACCGCTGCGGGGCAGTCCCGGATTCCCACCGGGTTCCCTCTTGCCTCGGCCGCCTTGGAGAAGCGGCCGAACCAGCTGCGTCAGACACCATATATGGCGCTCCCATCATCCGGGCAACACCAGATGTCGCGTCGGTGTGTCAGGTGCGTCTCAGCTGCCGGGGCGGGTGGTGCCGCGCCACCGGTACAGGTGCTCCGGGCGTCCGGCTGATCCGTACCGCAGGCTCAGCTCCAGTTTGCCGTTGTGGGCGAGGTCGGCCAGGTAGCGCTGGGCGGTCGCGCGGGAAACCCCGGTCGCGTCGGCGATCTCCACCGCGGTCATCGGGGCGACCGCATCCCGGACGGCGATGAGGATCCGCTGCGCGGTCACGGCGGAGCGGCCCTTCGGCAGTCCGGCGGCGGGAGCGTCCGCGTCGTGCAGCAACGCCATCGCCCGGTCGATCTCCTCCTGCCCGAGGCCGCGTTCGCCGGCCAACTGGCTGCGGTACCGGGCGTACGCGAGCAGCCGCTCCCCGAGCTGAGCGGGCGTGAACGGCTTGACCAGGTAGTTCAGCGCGCCGGCGGAGAGGGCCGCGCGGACGGTGACCGAGTCGTCGGCGGCGGTCAGCATGATGACGTCGGCGGCGAGGTCACGTACCACCGAGGTGCCCAGGCCGTCGGGCAGGTACTGGTCCAGCAGGACGAGGTCGGGCTTGAGGTCGGCGGAGGCCGCCACGGCGCCTTCCGCGGTGTGCGCGACACCGATGGAGGCGAAGCCCGCCACCTGGCTGACGAAGGACGAGTGCAACGCGGCCACCCGGAAGTCGTCGTCCACCACGAGTACCCGGATCATTCAGCGCCCTCCCAGGCGAGTGCGGCGGCGGGGCTCAGCACCCCGGGCAGTGCGGCGACGAACACCGCGCCCTGGCCGGGGGCGACCGGGCCCATCCGGACGTCCCCGCCGTGGTTGCGGGCGGTGCGGCGAGCCAGCGCGAGCCCCAGCCCCCGGCCGGCTTCCTCCTTGGTGGACGCCCCGGGCACGAAGGGGTCCGCCAGGGCGACCCCGTCACCGCTGTCCACCACGTAGACGTGCAGGTCGCGCTCCTCCGCCAGGAGGCTCACCTCGACCCACGCGGGTCGGTGTTCCCCCGACGCAGCCGCGCGGATCGCGTTGTCCACCAGGTTGCCCAACACGGTGAACACGTCCAGCGGGCGGGTCAGCCGCCCGGGCATCCAGGTGTCCTCACCCAGGCGCAGGGTCACCCCGGCCTCGGAGGCCACCGCCGTCTTGGCCGCCAGCAGGCCGTCCAGGTACGGGTCACCGATCCGCCCCGGCGGCGCGCTGACCGATGTGGTGGCGGTCAGCTCTCGCAGGTACGCCTGCGCGCGGCCGGTGTGGCCGAGGTGCAGCAGCCCGCTCAGGGCGTGCAGCCGGTTGGTGTGCTCGTGCGCCTGCGCGCGCAGCGCGTCGGTGAGGGCCCGGGTCGACTCCAGTTCGCGCGCCATGTCGTCGAGGTTGGTGTGGTCGCGCAGGGTCAGCACGATGCCGAGGTCCTGGCCGTTGCGGCGGACCGGCCGGCGGGTGACCGCCACGACGCGCTCGCCGAGCAGCCGTAGGCCACTGGTGAGTGGGGTGCGGTCCTCGAGCAGGCCGAGCACCTCCTCGGTGGCCGGTGCGCCGGGCGTCACCGGCTGGGTCAGCAGGCGTGCCGCCTGCTCCGTGCAGACGCTCACCCGTCCCCCCCGCGTCCACCGCCAGCACTCCGTCGCGCACGCCCTCCAGCACCGCGACCTGTTCGCGGACCAGGTCGGCGAGGTCCGTGGGTTCCAGGCCGAGAGTGCGCCGTTTGAGGCGGACGGCGAGCAGCGCCGCTCCGCCGATGCCGACGCCGAGGGCCAGGGCCGTGAAGACCTCCGCGGCCGGCAGCAGCTCCTGGAGGCGATGATCGATCTCGTCGGCATCGATACCTACGCTGACCTCCCCGACGACGGCCCCGGATGGATCGCGCAGCGGCACCTTGCCGCGGGCGGAGAGCCCGAGCGTGCCGCGCTCGACGTTGGCCACCTCGCGGCCGGCGAGCGGCCCGGAGGGGTCGGTGCTGACGTGTTCGCCGATCAGCCGTGCGTCGGTGTGCGAGAAGCGGATGCCGTGGTCGTCGGTGATCACGACGAACGACGCATCCGTCGCAGCGCGCACCTGCTCGGCGTACCGCTGCACCTCTCCACCGGCCGACGGTGTGCCGGCGCGGACCGCCTCGGCGAGCCCCGGACGCTGGGCGACCGAGCGGGCGACGGCCAGCGCCCGTTGCTCGTACTGCTGCTCCAGTTCGTTGCGGAGCAGCAGCGTGGCGAGCGTGAATCCGGCGGCGGCCACGACCGCGACGACGACCACGCACAGCAGCATCGTCTGCGTGGCCAAGCGGAGGGGGCGTCGCTTCACGCATGCCACGCTACCTGCGCAAACATGGCGAGCAGAACGCGCAAAAAGGGATCTACGCGAGTTGGCCGCGCAATGGACGAAACCGCGCGGAAACCTCTCCGCCACAGTTACGGTCTGCCGCTATGACCCAGAGCACACCCGCCATCCGGCTGGATCGGGCGACCAAGATCTTCCCGGCCACGAACGGCGGTTCCTTTACGGCGATGCGGGAGGTCACGCTCGACGTGGCGCCCGGGGAGTTCGTCACCGTGGTCGGTCCCACCGGCTGCGGCAAGTCGACCACCCTGTCGCTGATCTCCGGCCTCGAGCCGGCGAGCGCGGGAACGGTAGCCGTCGGCGGAACCCCGGTCACCGGGATCCCCCGCACCGTCGGATACATGTTCCAGCAGGACGCGACGCTGCCGTGGCGAACGGTCAGCGACAACATCGCCCTCGGCCTGCGCTACCGCGGGGTGTCGAAGGCCGACTCCCGCGCCCGGGCGCAGAAGTGGATCGACGCCGTCGGCCTCGCCGGTTTCGAGAAGTACTACCCCCACCAGCTCTCGGGCGGCATGCGCAAGCGCGTGGCGATGGCGCAGACCCTGATCACCGAGCCCGAGATCATCCTTATGGACGAGCCGTTCGGCGCGCTCGACGTGCAGACCCGGGAACTCATGCAGGGCGAGTTGCTGCGGCTGTGGGCGGGCACCGGCGCGGCGGTCGTCTTCGTCACCCATGACCTGACCGAGGCGATCGCCCTGGCCGACCGGGTCGTCGTCATGACCGCGGCACCGGCCACCGTCAAGACGGTCGTCCCGGTGGATCTGCCCCGGCCCCGCAACGTCGACGAGATCCGCCTCGACCCGCACTTCCTCGACCTCTATCGCAAGGTCTGGGAACCGTTGCGCGACGAGGTCGAGATCGCCCGCAAGAAGGGAGCCTCCCGTGGCTGACATCGCCCTGGCCGAATCCCCGGCCCAGGTCGAGACCCCCGTCCTCGCGTCGGCGCGGCGCAAGATCCGCTGGGGCATCCTGGCGGCGCGCCTGGCGCTGGTCGCCCTGTGGCTCGGCTCCTGGGAACTCGCCGCGACCTACTGGATCGACCCGTTCTTCTACTCCTCGCCCAGCGCCATCTGGCAGAAGCTGATCGTCTGGTTCACCGAGGGCACCGCCGTCGGCTCCATCTGGACCCAGATCTCCTACACCCTGCAGGAGGCCGTCTTCGGCTTCGCGCTCGGCGCCGTGGCCGGCGTGGCGATGGGCGTGGTCCTCGGGCGGGCCCGATTTCTCGCCGACGTCCTCGCGCCGTTCATCAAGGCCGCCAACGCCATCCCGCGCATCGTGCTCGCCTCGCTCTTCGTCATCTGGTTCGGCCTGGGCATGAACTCGAAGGTGGCCACCGCGTTCGTGCTGGTCTTCTTCGGCGTCTTCTTCAACGCGTTCCAGGGCGCCCGCGAGGTGTCGAAGGTCATCGACGACAACGCCCGCATCCTCGGGGCCTCCCGCTCGCAGTTGATGCGTACCGTCGTGCTGCCCAGCGCGACCACCTGGATCCTGGCCAGCCTGCACACGGCCTTCGGCTTCGCCCTCATCGGCGCGATCGTCGGCGAGTACGCCGGTGCCGACAAGGGCCTCGGCCTGCTCATCTCGCAATCCCAGGGCACGTTCGACGCGGCTGGCATCTACGCCGCCATGATCATCACCACGGTCCTGGCGCTGCTCGCGGAGGCCGTGCTCACGGCCGTCGAGCGCCGCCTGACCAAGTGGCAGCCCCGCTGATTCCCCCCATCACCCCTAGGAGAGTTGCACATGCGTAAGTCAATTGCGCTGCTGGCGATCCCCGCCCTGGCGCTCGGTCTGACGGCCTGTCGCGGCCAGTCGCCCTCGGCCAGCGCCGGTGGCGAGCAGCCGACCACGATCAAGATCATGGTTGGCGGCCTGGACAAGGTCATCTACCTGCCGGCGAAGCTCACCGAGCAGCTCGGCTACTTCAAGGACGCCGGCGTCGACGTGCAGCTGCTCAGCGAGCCGTCCGGGGCCCAGGCGGAGAACGTCATGCTCGCCGGCCAGGTCGACGGCGTCGTGGGCTTCTACGACCACACCGTCGACCTGCAGGCCAAGGGCAAGTGCGTGGAGAGCGTCGTGCAGTTCGCCGACGTGCCCGGCGAGGCCGAGGTCGTCGCGACCGGCAAGGCCGGTGCCGTCACCTCACCGAAGGACTTTGCGGGCAAGAAGCTCGGTGTCACCAGCCCCGGCTCCTCCACCGACATGATCACCCGGGCGCTGGCCGTCCGCAGCGGCGTCGACCCCTCGAAGTACACGACGGTCAAGGCCGGGGCCGGTCCGACCTTCATCGCCGCCATCGACAACGGTGGCATCGACGCCGGCATGACCACCGACCCGACGATCGCCAAGCTGACCAGCTCCGGCAAGGCGAAGGTCTTCATCGAGATGCGGACGGAGGAGGGCACCAGGGCGGCGCTCGGCGGCCTGTACCCCGGTGCCTCCCTCTACATGCCGTGCGACTACGTCTCCGCGCACAAGCAGACCATCCAGAAGATGGTCAACGCGTTCGTCAAGACCCTGAAGTTCATCGACACGCACAGCGCCGCGGAGATCGCCGCGAAGATGCCGGCCGACTACGCCGGCTCCGACCCGAAGCTCTACGAGCAGTCGATCAACGACTCCAAGAGCATGTTCACCGCCGACGGCGTGATGCCGGCCGACGGCCCGCAGACCGTACTCGATGTCCTGAAGCCGTCGAACGAGGCGGTAAGGGCGAAGGCTGACCAGATCGATCTGGGCAGGACCTACACGACCGAGTTCGTGAAGGCCGCCAGCTGAGCTGCACCCGCCGGGTCGTTCGCAGCGGGCCCGGCGGGACCATCCGAGACAGGGTGACGCCCCTACCGATCCCCGGGTCAGACGTGGTCTGGCCCGGGGATCGGTTGTGCGAAACAGTAGGGGAACGCGGACGGGGACGGATGCCCGCGCGGGCGGCAACGGGGGAGACAGACGATGCGGGTGTTCGAGAGGGCCGTGGGTTGGCCAGGCTGGTGCGGCGCCGCGGGAGCCGTGACCCTGCTGGTCCTCTCGGCACCGACCTCGGCGGCGGGATCTCCGCCTGCCGCCACCCCGCCCAAGCCCGGTACGCCCGTGTGCCGGGTGCAGGACGACCGGCTGAACGAGATATCCGGAATGGTCGCCACCGATGCCGGGTTTGTCGTGGTCAACGACAGTGCCGACGAGGAGCCGCGCCGACGGATCTTCTTTCTGGACGCCGACTGCGCGGTGGTACGGACGGTGCGCTATCCCAGCCGGCCACGGGATACCGAGGACCTGGCCATCGGTGCGGACGGCACGGTCTGGGTGGCTGACATCGGGGACAATGACCGCTCCCGCCAGACCGTGGCGGTGTGGAAGCTGCCGAAAGGGGCGGACCGCCCAGTTCTGTATCGCATGACGTATCCGGACGGCCCGCATGACGCCGAGGCGTTGCTGATCACCGGTGACGGTCGGCCCGTCATCGTGACCAAACAGGGCGGTGCTGCCGGTCTCTACAGTCCGTCCACCTCGCTGCGGGCGCAGGCGACGGTCCCGCTGACGCGGGTGGGCGAGGTGCGCCTGCCGGCCACCACGACCAGCAACCCCTTCTCCTTTGTCGGGCGGGGTCTGGTCACCGGCGGTGCGACCGCCCCGGACGGACGCCGGGTGGTACTGCGCACCTACGCCGACGCGTTCGAGTTCGACGTCACCGGCGGCGACGTGGTCGCCGCCCTCACCACGGGGGCGCCGCGGGTGATTCCGTTGCCCGACGAACCCCAGGGCGAGTCGATCACCTACAGCCGCGACGGCCGCTTCCTGCTCACCGTGTCCGAAACCGCCGATCAACCGCCGGGCACGAAGCCCACGATCCTGCGCTATCCGGTCGCGGCACCGCCATCGCCGACCCCCCGCCAGAGCGTCTCCGCTCCGGCCGCCCACGCCACGAACCAACCGAACCAACGCCGCGACAACGTCACGGAACTCCGCTCCCTCGTGGCGGCCGTCGGGGCCCTCGGACTGGGTCTGCTCGTCGTGGGGCTGGTCGGGATGACCTGGCTACGCGGTAAGCGACGCTGAAACCGCAGCCGGCAACGCCCGGTAGCGGGCGCGAGTACGGCAGAAAGTAACTGAGCGAACGCATTCAGCTACTTTTCAGGTTGGGTGGGTAGGTTTCCCGCCCAACGGCATCCATTATGGACGCCGTCGATCGCCTTACTGGGCAGGGGTTTCGACTGGAGTCCCATGCCGCTGGCGGCGCACGTCCGATTGTCGTCGAGGGAGACGTTCGTGGTGTTCAAGAAGATGCTGGGCGCGTTCGGGGTGGGCGGGCCCAGCGTCGACACGGTCCTTTCCAATACGAACACCCGGCCGGGGTTGACGCTGGGCGGCCACGTGAACCTGGTCGGCGGCAGCCATGATGTGGACATCGACCACATCACCGTCGGCCTCGTCACCCGGGTGGAGACGGCGGGCGCGGGGGAGGAGTACGACGCGTTCGTCGAGTTCCACCGCGTCCCCGTCGCCGGCGGCCTGCACCTGCGCGAAGGACAGCACCTCTCGCTGCCGGTGCAGATCGCGGTGCCGTGGGAGACCCCGGTGACCAGCGTGTACGGGCAGCACCTGCACGGCATGACGATGGGCCTGCGCACCGAGGTCGCCATCCGGGGCGCGGTGGACAAGGGCGACCTCGACGCCGTGCACGTGCACCCGCTGCCGGTCCAGGAGCGCATCCTGGACGCCTTCGGTCGGCTCGGCTTCCAGTTCAAGGGCGCCGACCTGGAGCGTGGACACGTCGCCGGCCTGCACCAGAGCCTGCCGTTCTACCAGGAGATCGAGTACTTCCCGGCGCCGCAGTACGCCCACGGCATCAACGAGGTCGAGCTCACCTTCGTGGCCAACGAGCACGGGGTGGATGTCGTGCTGGAGTTCGACAAGCGCGGTGGCCTCTTCACCGGCGGCCACGACTCCTACGGCCGCTACCACGCCACCCACGCCGACGCCGACCGGGTGGACTGGACCGCCCAGGTCGACGCCTGGATCCGCCAGGCCCTCAACCAGTACCAGAGCATGCCCGCCAGCCACGGCTACGGCCAGCCCGCCTACGGACACCACGGCGGCCACTACGGCGACCACCACGAGCGGCGCGGGCCCGGCATGGGTGCTGTCGCCGCCGGTGCGCTCGGTGGTGCGGCGCTCGGCTTCGCCGGCGGCATGATCGCCGAGGAGGTCTTCGACTCGTTCGGCGACGACGACGGAGGCGACGAAGAGGGCTGAGCCACTACCCGCGTGGCCACTTGCGGGGAAGGGCGATGATCGGGCTGGACGACACCCCTTGGAAGGACGGCTCTCGTGGAAGTCACCGGCATCTTCAGCGCGATCGTCATCGGCCTGATCATCGGTGCGCTGGGCCGCCTGGTCGTACCGGGTAGGCAGGCCATCCCGATCTGGCTCACGCTGGTCATCGGCGTGGTCGCCGCGATCCTCGGCACGGCCGTCGCCAGCGTCCTCGGCGTGGCCGAGACCGCGGGCATCGATTGGATCGAGCTGTTCATCCAGGTCGGCTTCGCCGCGATCGGCGTCGTGATCGCCGCCGGCGCCTACGGCCGCCGTCGCATCCACTGACAGTGCGGGGCCGGGGGCGTCCACCGCCCCCGGCACCCGTACGTGGTGATCCTCCCTGCCGGTGAGCTCTCAGCCGAGCGGGCCGACCTCCCGCTCGATCGCCGCGCGCAGCTCGGGGCCGCGCACCACCTCACAGGCGGCCTCCATCAGCGGGGCGAGGAACACGTCCGGCCCCGGCTCGCCCACCACGTCACCGAGGGCGGCCAGCGCGGCCCGGCCGGCCGGCGACGGGGTCAGCGGGGCACGGAGCTGGAGCCCGCGTACGGCGGCCAGCAGCTCCACCGCGAGCAGGCTGGTCAGGTTGTCCAGCACGGTGCGCAGCTTCTTGGTCGCCGCCCAGCCCATCGAGACGTGGTCCTCCTGCATGCCGCTGGTGGGCAGCGAGTCGACCGAGGCGGGAGCGGCCAGCCGCCGGTTCTCGGCGACGATCCCGGCCGCCGTGTACTGGGCGATCATCAGCCCGGAGTTGACCCCGGCGTCGGGGGAGAGGAACGCGGGCAGGTCCCGGGACCGGGTGACGTCGAGCAGCCGGTCGACCCGACGCTCGGCGATGGCACCCACCTCAGCGGCGGCGATGGCCAGGTAGTCGGCGGCGAAGCCGAGCGGCGCGCCGTGGAAGTTTCCGGTCGACTCGACCCGCCCGTCCGGCAGCACCACCGGGTTGTCCACCACGGACAGCAGCTCCCGCCCAGCCACGGTCTCGACGAAGTCGAGGGTGTCCCGGGCGGCGCCGGCCACCTGCGGCGCACAGCGCATCGAGTACGCGTCCTGCACCGCGTGGGAGAGGTCGTCGCGGTGCGAGTCCATCACCGCCGAGGCCTGGAGCAGCTTGTGGATGTTCGCCGCCGAGACGGCCTGCCCCGGGTGCGGCCGGATGGCGTGCAGCTCGGGCAGGAACGGCCGCTCCGAGCCGAGCATCGCCTCGATCGCCAGGGCGGCGGTGACGTCCGCCATGGCGAACAGGTGCCGGGCGTCGCGGATGGCCATCAGCAGCATGCCGAGCATGCCGTCGGTGCCGTTGATCAGCGCCAGCCCCTCCTTGGCGGCCAGCTCGATCGGCTGCAGGCCGACCCGGCGCAGCGCCTCGCCGCCGGGGATGCGTTCCCCGGCCGGGCCGAGCACCCAGCCCTCGCCGAGCAGCACCAGCGCGCAGTGCGCCAGCGGCGCCAGGTCACCGGAGGCGCCGAGCGAGCCGTGCTCCGGCACCCAGGGGGTGACCTCGTGGTTGAGCAGGTCGACCAGGGCCTCGGCGACCAGCGGCCGGACCCCGGAGCGGCCGAGGGCGAGCGAGCGGACCCGCAGCAGCATCATCGCGCGGACCACCTCGCGGGGCATCGGCGCGCCCACCCCGGCGGCGTGCGAGCGGATCAGCGCGTGCTGGAGTTCGGCGCGCCGCTCCGGCGCCACGAAGGTGTTGGCCAGTGCCCCGAAGCCGGTGGAGACGCCGTAGACGGGCCGGCCGGCCGCCTCGATGCCGTCCACGATGGACCGGCTGGTCGCCATCGCGTCCACGGCGGCGGGGTCGAGGACGACCTTGGCGGTGCCGCGGGCCACGGTGAGCACGTCGGTGGGGGAGATCCCGGTGGGCTGGATGGTGACGGTCATTGCGGCGCTCCGTTGTGCAGAACCTGGCGGATCAAGGGAACACCGGGCCGGTAGGCCAGGTGCAGGTGGGAAGGGGCGTCGAGGATCATGAGGTCGGCCCGGGCGCCCGGGCGCAGTCGACCGACGTCGCTGCGGCGCAGCGCCGCCGCCCCGCCGGCGGTCGCGGCCCACACCGCCTCCGCCGGGGTCATCCGCATCTCGCGTACGGCGAGGGCGATGCAGAACGGCATCGACGACGTGTACGACGACCCGGGGTTGCAGTCGGTGGCCAGCGCCACGGTCACCCCCGCGTCGAGCAGCCGTCGGGCGTCCGGGTACGGCGACCGGGTGGAGAATTCCGCCCCGGGCAGCAGGGTGGCGACGGTGTTGGTGTGCCCGCCCTCGGCGCACATGCAGTCGATCCGGTGCGCGGCGAGCGCGTCGACGTCGGCGTCGGACAGATGGGTGCAGTGGTCGACGCTGGCCGCACCGAGCTCCACCCCGAGCTGCACCCCGGGTCCGGGGCCGAGCTGGTTGGCGTGCACCCGCACGCCCAGCCCGACCGCCTGCCCGCAGGCGAGGATCGCCCGCGCGTGGTCCACGTCGAAGGCGCCCCGCTCGCAGAACACGTCGATCCAGCGGGCGTACGGGGCGGCGGCGGCCAGCATCGGCCCGCACACCATGCCCACGTAGTCGTCGGGGCGGGCGGCGTACTCGGCGGGGACGACGTGCGCGCCGAGGAAGGTGGTGTCCTCGCTGAACTCGGCGGCGATCCGCAGCGAGCGGGCTTCGTCGGCGACGGTGAGCCCGTACCCGCTCTTGATCTCGATGGTGGTGGTGCCCTGCCGCATCGCCTCGGCGCGCAGCCGGCGGACGGTGGCCCGCAGCTCGTCGTCGGAGGCGGCGCGGGTGGCGCCGACGGTGGTGCGGATGCCGCCCCCGGTGTACGGCTCGCCGGCCATCCGGGCGGCGAACTCGGCGGCCCGGTCGCCGGCGAACACCAGGTGGGCGTGGCTGTCCACGAAGCCGGGCAGCACCGCCGCCCCCGCGGCGTCGATCCGCCGATCGGCGGCCGGGGCGTCCCGGGCCGGCCCGATCCAGGCGACGAGGCCGTCCTCGACCAGCAGCGCGACGTTGCGGCGTAGGCCTAGCGGCCCGCCGGCGCCGCCGGGGGAGTTGGTGACCAGCTCCCCGATGTTGTCCACCAGCAGGCTGCCGGTGCTGCGCATGGTCCGCCGCGTCGGGCCGTCCGGACGGACCGGGAAGCTGGTCATGAGGTCACCTCCGAGATCGCGGCGTGCAGCTCGGCCGGCACGTCGACGGTCAGGTGGCGGCCGTCGGCGACCACCTGACGCCCGTCGACCACCACGTGGGTGACGTCGGCGGCACCGGCCGCGAAGAACGCCCCTACCGGCGGCACCCCCGCAGTCCGGGCGCTGTCCAGCCGTACCGTGACCAGGTCGGCCCGGTCGCCGACCGACAGTCGGCCGGCATCCCCCCAGCCCAGCGCGGCGTGCCCGGCGACCGTGGCGGCGGTGACCAGCTCGGCTGCGGTGAAGTGCCCCCGCTTGCGGGTGCGCAGCCGCTCGTCCAGCTCCACCGCGCGGGCCTCCTCGAAGAGGTCGACCACCGCGTGGCTGTCGCTGCCGAGGCTGAGCGGGCTGCCCGCCTGGGCCATCCGGTGGGCCGGTCCGATCCCGTCGGCCAGGTCCCGCTCCGTGGTGGGGCAGAGGCAGACCCCGGTCCGGTTGTCCCCGAGCAGCGTGATGTCGGCGCTGGTCGGGTGGGTGGCGTGCACCGCGGTGGTGTGCGCGCCGAGCACGCCGTGATCGGCCAGCAGCCGGGTCGGGGTGCAACCGTGCACGGCCCGGCAGGCGTCGTTCTCGGCCGGCTGCTCGGACAGGTGCACGTGCAGCGGCACCCCGCCGCGGTCCGCCCAGCCGGCCACCGTGGCGAGCTGTTCCGCCGGCACCGCTCGGACCGAGTGGATCGCCGCACCGACTCGCGCGTGGTCGTTCTCCGGGGTGAAGCCGCTGACCCGCTCGGCCCAGCGCAGCGCGTCCCCGTCGCCGAACCGCCGCTGCGGCCCGGCCAGCGGCGCGCCGTCCACGCCGGCGGTCAGGTACGCGGTGTCCAGCAGCGTGATCCGGATCCCGGCGTGCGCGGCCGCCTCCACCAGCGCCGCGGACATCGCGTTCGGGTCGGCGTACGCGGTGCCGTCCGGGCCGTGGTGCAGGTAGTGGAACTCGCCGACGCAGGTGATCCCGGCGAGCGCCATCTCCGCGTACGCGGCCCGGGCAAGAGCCAGGTACGAGTCCGGGTCGAGCCGGGCGGCCACGTCGTACATCACGTCCCGCCAGCTCCAGAAGTCCCCCCGCCCGCCGTGGGTACGCCCGCGCAGCGCCCGGTGGAAGGCGTGCGAGTGGGCGTTGGCCAGGCCGGGCAGGGTGAGCCCGGGCAGCCGTACCGCGTCGCGCAGCACCTCCACACCGGCGGTCGGCGTACCCCCGCCGACCAGCGGCGTGACCGCCGTGATCCGGCCCTCCTCGGCCTCGATCAGCACGTCGGCGGTGGGTTCGGCGTGGTCGGGCAGCCAGGCGTACTCGGCCAGCCAGCGGTTCAGCGGCATGTCAGCTCCTCGAGCACCCGGGCCAGGGCGGCCACCCCGGCGGCGCAGTCGGCGTCGGTGGCGGACTCGGCGGGGGAGTGCGACACCCCGCTCGGGTTGCGGACGAAGAGCATCGCGGTGGGCAGGTGTGCGGCGAGCACCCCCGCGTCGTGCCCCGCTCCGGTGGGCAGCACCGGCGCGTCCAGCAGCCGGGCCAGCCGGTCGGCCAGCCCGCCGTCGAACGCCACCAGCGGGGTGGCCGACTCCTCGGTGCAGGTCAGGTCGGTGCCGTCCCGCTTCGCCCGCTCGCCGGCCTTGGCCCGCACCGCCTCGACCAGCCCGTGCAGCGTCTCCGGCTCGGCCGCCCGGGCGTCCAGCCAGCCCGTCACCCGCGACGGGATCGCGTTCGTGGCGTTCGGCTCCACCGAAACCCGGCCCACGGTGGCGTGCGCGTCGCGCAGCCGGGCCTCCTTGTTCGCCGCGAGCACCGTGAACGCGTACGTGAGCATCGGGTCGCGGCGGTCGGCCATCCGGGTCGTACCCGCGTGGTTGCCCTCGCCCTGGAAGTCGAAGCGCCAGCGGCCGTGCGGCCAGATCGCGCTCGCCACCGCGACCGGCGCACCGTGGTCGACCAGCGCGCGGCCCTGCTCCACGTGCAGCTCCACGAAGGCCGCGAAGCGGCCGAGCAGCGCCGGGTCGGCGCCCGCCGGCCGCTCACCCAGCGCCTCGGCGAAGCTCACCCCGGCCGCGTCGCGCAGCCCGGCCGCGCGCTCCACCGCGATCTCCCCGGTGAGCAGCCGCGACCCCAGGCAGGGTACGCCGAACCGGCCGCCCTCCTCCTCCACGAACGCGGCCACCGCCACCGGCCGGACCGGGGCGAGGCCGGCGGCCCGCAGCTCGTCCACCGCGAGGAACGCGCTGACGATGCCGAGCGGTCCGTCGTACGCCCCGCCGTGCGGCACCGAGTCGAAGTGGCTGCCGGTCAGCACCGCGTGGCCCGCCTCCGGATCACCCCACCAGGCGAACAGGTTGCCGTTGCCGTCCTCGGCCACCGGCATGCCGCGCCGGTCGGCCTGCTCGCGGAACCAGGCGCGCAGCGTGAGTTCCGGCTCGGTCAGCGCGTACCGCAGGTAGCCGCCGCTGCCCGCGTCCCGCCCGACCGGCGCCAGCTCGTTCCACAGCTCCCGGAACCTCTTGGGAAGGGTCCCTTCCGCCACCGAATGCGTTGACAAGGGGCCCTTCCTCACGCCTCGGCCATCGGGACGCGGACGCCGGTGCGCTCGGCGACCTCGCGGGCGTCGTCGTAGCCGGCGTCGACGTGCCGGATGACGCCCATCGCCGGGTCGTTGGTGAGCACCCGCTCGATCTTCTGCCCCGCGAGGGCGCTGCCGTCGGCGACGCAGACCTGCCCGGCGTGGATCGACCGGCCGATGCCCACCCCGCCACCGTGGTGGATCGACACCCAGGACGCGCCGCTGGCCGTGTTGACCAGCGCGTTCAGCAGCGGCCAGTCGGCGATCGCGTCGGAGCCGTCGGCCATCGCCTCGGTCTCCCGGTACGGGCTGGCCACGCTGCCGCAGTCCAGGTGGTCCCGGCCGATCACCACCGGCGCGCTCAGTTCGCCGGAGGCGACCATCTCGTTGAACCGGACCCCGGCCTTGTCCCGCTCGCCGTAGCCGAGCCAGCAGATCCGCGCCGGCAGGCCCTGGAAGGCGACCCGCTCGCCGGCCATCCGGATCCACCGGGCCAGGGACTCGTTCTCCGGGAAGAGGTCGAGGATGGCCCGGTCGGTGGCGGCGATGTCGGCCGGGTCGCCGGAGAGCGCCGCCCAGCGGAACGGGCCCTTGCCCTCACAGAACAGCGGCCGGATGTACGCCGGCACGAAGCCGGGAAAGTCGAACGCGCGCTCGTAGCCGCCGAGCTTCGCCTCGCCGCGGATCGAGTTGCCGTAGTCGAAGACCTCCGCCCCGGCGTCGAGGAAGCCCACCATCGCCTCGACGTGCTTCGCCATCGAGACCCGGGCCCGGTCGGTGAACTCGGCCGGCTTCGCCGCCGCGTAGTCCCGGGCGTCGGCCAGCTCCACCCCCTCGGGCACGTACGACAGCGGGTCGTGCGCGCTGGTCTGGTCGGTGACGATGTCGATGGCGACGCCCCGGCGCAGCAGCTCCGGGAAGACCGTCGCGGCGTTGCCGACCACGCCGACGCTCAGCGCGCGCCGGTCCCGCTTCGCGGCGAGCACCCGCTCGACCGCGTCGTCCAGCGAGTCGGCGATCTCGTCGAGGTAGCGGTCGTGCGCCCGGCGCTCCAGGCGGCTGCGGTCCACATCCACGATCAGGCAGGTGCCGCCGTTCATGGTGACCGCCAGCGGCTGGGCCCCGCCCATCCCGCCGCAGCCGCCGGTCAGCGTGAGCGTGCCGGCCAGCGAGCCGCCGAACCGCTTGGCCGCGACGGCGGCGAACGTCTCGTACGTGCCCTGGAGGATGCCCTGGGTGCCGATGTAGATCCAGGAGCCGGCGGTCATCTGCCCGTACATGGTCAGGCCGAGCTGCTCCAGGCGGCGGAACTCCGGCCAGGTGGCCCAGTCGCCGACCAGGTTGGAGTTGGCCAGCAGCACCCGGGGCGCCCACTCGTGGGTGCGCATGACACCGACCGGGCGGCCGGACTGCACCAGCATCGTCTCGTCGTCGCGCAGCTCGGTCAGCGTCCGCACCAGGGCGTGGTACGACGGCCAGTCCCGGGCGGCCTTGCCGGTGCCGCCGTAGACCACCAGGTCCTCGGGGCGCTCGGCCACCTCCGGGTCGAGGTTGTTCATCAGCATCCGCAGCGCGGCCTCCTGCGGCCACCCCTTCGCGGTGCGTGTCGTGCCGCGGGCGGCGCGGACGGTCTGGTGCATCTCGTACTCCTCTCAGCTGAGGAACAACTGGCGGCGGGCGGCGGACGACTCGAACGCCTCGAGCCGGGCCTGGGTCTCGGCCGGGGTGGCGTCGCAGATCGCCTGGAGCACCACCATGGCCAGGGTCATCGGGGCGGTGTGCAGGTCGAAGACCAGGTCGGTGCCGACGGCGGCGGGGAGCACCACCTCGGCGTGGTCGGTGGCCGGGCTCACCGGGGAGTCGGTGATCGCCACCACCGTCAGCCCGGCGTCCCGGGCCTCACGCAGCGCGTCCAGGGTCTCCCGGGGGTAGCGGGGCAGTACGAAGGCGAGCAACGCGGTCGCCCCGGCGGCGACGGCCTGGTCGAGCCGGTCGGCCAGCAGGCTGCCGCCGTCGTCGAGCACCCGCACGTCCGGGTGCACCTTCGCCGCGAAGTACGCGAAGTACGCGGCCAGCGGCGCGGCGGCGCGCAGCCCGAGCACCGGCAGCGGGCGGCTGGTCGCGAGCAGCTTCCCCACCTCGGTGATCCGGTCGGCGTCGGCGAGCTGGGTGGCGAGCCGGTCGAGGTTGCCCATTTCGGCATGGACCGCCCGCTGGAGGGCGTTGCCGCCGTCGGCCGCGTCGGCGGCGCCGGTGGCGGTCAGTTCCCGCAGCCGGCGACGCAGGGCGGGGTAGCCGTCGTGCCCGAGCGCCATCGCGAACCGGGTCACCGACGGCTGGCTCACCCCCGCCAGCTCGGCGACCTCCGCCGCGGACAGGTACGCCGCCGCGCCCGCGTGCTGCACCAGGCAGTGCGCGATCCGGCGCTGGGTCGGGGTGAGCCGTACGCCGTGGAACAGGTCGAGCAGGCGGTCGGTGGGTGCCGCACCGCTTTCATTCATGACATGACTCTATGCATAAAAACTTTCAGCACGCAAGGTGGTGCGTGCCGCCGGCGGGTGGGCCGATCGGTGTCCCGGTGCCGCCGGCCGGTCAGAAGTGACAGGCGGTCGGACGGTTCTGGCCGGGTGTCGGGTGACTGACGCCATCGCGGCCAACGTCCTGCCCGGCCCCGCCGTGGATCGCACCACCCTGAACTGCGGCGCAGCTTCGCGCACGCCGGCTCCACATCGGCCTGTCGGCCCGGCCGGCGGCCGGATAGCTGGGCGTGCTCTCTGTACTATCCGCACGGCGGGTGAGCAGAGGAGTGGGACATGCAGCCGGACGGTCCGTACAGGTTCACCGAGACGCTGGGTGAATGCCAGGTCGGCAGAGCCTGGGCGGCTCTCGACGGGCAGGATCGGCCGGTGACCGTGGCCGTTCTCGAGGGCGCCGCGGCCGCCGACGAGCGGTGGCGGGAGGCGTTCACCAACGCGGCGAACGTGTTGGCGCAGGCACCCGGCGGTCACCGCTACGTCAATTCCGACTTCACCGCCGCCCAACCCTGGGTCGCTTACCTGTCCGAAGAGGAGGGAGCAGCCGCGCGGCTGTTCGAGAGCCTCGGGATGGAATACCAGCCCACACCGACCGCCGAGATGCTCCCGCCGCCACCGCCGGTCTCCGTCCTGCCTCAGCCCATCTCGGGCCCGCCCCAGCCGCCCTGGGCTTCGCAGCCGTGGGCGATGGCCGCGCAGCCGATCTCCGGCGTGCCGGTGTCACCGCCCGCTGCCCCGGCGATGCCCGCTGCTCCGACGGCGTCCGCCACTCCGGCGGCGCCCGCCACTCCGGATCCGCTCGCCTCGGCCGAGACTCGGCGGATCGAGCCGTCGCGGCCGCAGTCGAAGCGGCGCGACTGGGTCTCGGTCGCCGTTGCGCTGGTGCTCACCCTGGTCGCCGGCACCGCCGGGTTCTTCCTCGGCGGGGGCGGTGACAAGGGGGCCAAGCCCTCGCCATCGGCCAGCCCCACCCTCCCGCCGTACGAGGCGACGCAGTACACCATCAACAAGTCCAAGTTCGAGGGCGCTCTGGCGCCCCTGGCCGAGCCCTGGCTGACCAGGATCGGTGGCTGCGTGACCTACAACGAGGCCGGCGCCCCGAAGCTGCCGGCCGACGAGAAGCAGCACATGTTCTGCCAGTACAGCGGTGCCTGGCTGCACTTCGTGCTCTACCCCGAAACGAAGCAGAAGGACACGGCGCGCGACTTCCGCGAGAAGCTGAACCTCGCCGGCGGCGCGATGGCACCGGGGCTGCGCGAGGCGACCCGGACGACCGGCGGCGTGACCGGCGCGACCGGCAGCTACGTCGAGTACGCCTTCAAGGGCGAGGATGGCCGGCCGATCTGCGGCGTCTGGTGGAACCGGGACGACATCGACGGCGCCTTCTACATCGAGACGCTCTGTGAGGAAGGCGTCGCCGGCAACTGGGACGCCCTGCGGGACCTGTGGCGCCGAGGCAGTTGATGGTGGACCGTGGGCCTGGTGGCCGCAGGGCGGGGTGGGTGGCCTCGGTCATCCCTTGCTGATCAGGACGACCGGCTCCACTCCGTCAGTGACCTGTTCGACCCGGAAGTCGGCAAGCACCCGCCGCCAGGCGTCCAGTTCGTCGCCGACGACATGCGTGCGGATCAGCCAGACGCGCGCGTTGCCGCCGCGCCGGCCCGCCAGCTCCAGCGCCTGTCGAAGGTCGGCGCGGATGGCTGCCGCATCCTGGCCGGCGACCACGACGTCTGGCCGGTGGGGCATCCCGACCCACCAACCCACCGTGTTGCCGTACGGCGCGACCAGTTCGATCGCGTCGTGCTTCGAGTAGAAGGCGAAGCCGTACCAGGCCATGCGGTTCACGACGACGACGTCATTCGTCGAGCGGTGCGCGGCCACGTACTCGGTCGCTGACCGGACATCCGTCACGGAGATCGCGGTGTAGTAGAGCCCTGGCTCGTTTCCGTCGAACCGGTACCAGCGGCCGTTGTTGACCGCGTACACCCCGAGCAGGATCGCGCAGAGAGCCGCGGTCACGATGGTGGGCCGCGCACGGGAGAACTCCCGGCGGGCGTGCTCGGCCGCCAGGTTCGCCAGGCCGGCGACCCCGATGCCGGCCACCGCCGCCGCCGTCACGAGCAGGAAGTGTGACGTACGGAGTTCCAACAGTGGATAGATCCTCGCGACCCCCAGCGTCGTCGCCGCCACTGGCAGCAGGATCACCGCGATCGCGCAGGCGAGGCGATCCTGCTTGATGAGGGTCAGCGTGCCGGCGACGAGCAGGCCGGCAACGACCAGCGCGGGCGCGCCGACCAACGGCGCCAGAGTGTTTATCTGCCGCGACAGGTAGCCCGGCAGCTCGGTCAGTCGGGGAAAGTTGGCGACCCAGTACTGCTGCATCGCCTCGTTCCGGCCGTGCACGGAGATACCGAAATAGACGGCCGCGATGATCAGCCCGGAGTTGAGCGCGGCCAGGGCCACCTCGACGAGCCGGCGCCACTGCCGCCGGATCGCGGTCGTCAGCACCAACGCGCCGAACACGCACGGGGCGACCATCGCGGTCAGGTGGCTGACGAGTATTCCCACGGCGACCGCGGCCGTCATCACCCCGAGCCGCCGACGGGACCATGTCTGTTCGGTCCACGAGAGCAGGACGAGCAGACCCACCGTGACGGCGGCGTCCGCGGTGTACTGCTTGAGGTCATGGCGGACCTGTTGGGCAGGCAGGAGCAGGACCGCCGCCGCGCAGGCGACGCCCGCCACGAGGCCCCGGCCCGGTGTTGGCCACTTCAGCGACCGGCCGAACGCGTACGCCGCCACGACCGCGAGCCCGTGGAACGCGAGCGGAACCACCCGCAGGTAGTCGCTGTCAGGAACCAGCCGTAGCAGGAAGCTCCATCCGAGCGGGCTCGACGACGTGGTCAACGGCAGATCGCCGAGCGGGAAACGCACCGAGAGGGCCACCCACGCCTCGTCGACCCAGTACGGCGCCGTCAGCATGGTCTTGACATCGTGGACGACCGGGATGAGCTCCAGCAGAACGGCGATGACGATGGCGTCCAGCACGATCGGGCGAGGCCGCGTCGCGGCGACCACTGCTGTGTCGGTTCTGCCAACGTCCGCTGGTTCGAGCTGTGCAACCACGCAGATCCCTATCCGACTGCCGTCCGGCCGGGCGTCCCTGACGCACGGGTTAGGTGGAACCTACAGGAGTCCGAAGTAGCCGCGCGGCCCCCGGCGCGGATTGCCGTCCCGCCCTTGCGAGCACGCCGCTTCCGGCGTGGAGACCGGTCGCCCACAGATGCCCGGCGCTACGTACGATCGCACGGTGCGAGTGTTGATTGACAAGATCAAGGTCGGGTCGCGCGGGGCGCGCTACCTCAGCGCTGGTCTTGTCGTGCTGGCGGCCGGATTCCTGCTGGCGGGCAGGTGGGAGTTCGCGGTCGCCGTCGGCGTCGGCGCCCTGCTCGGTTGGGTGCTCATGGAATCGGTTCGGATCACCTGGGCCATCTTCGCCATCGCCTTCGTGATCCCGGTGACCATCGACTTCGACTACCCGACCAACCCCTCGTACACACTGCTGCTGATCCTCTTCATCCTCGCCGTCTGGGGGCGCGTGCTTCGCGCCGAACGCGACGGGTGGCAGCCGAAGTTGATCGGAGCGGCGCTCCTGCTTCCCGCGTGCGCGGTGCTCGCCGGGGTTGTCCACTGGCACGGGGCCAAGCCGGTGGTCGTCGGTGTTGCGCCCCTGTTGTGTTTCGGCGTGCTGGGTTGGCACCTTGTCGAGGAAGCGCGCCGCGATCGACGACAGATCGTTCGGATCGCCGAGGCCTTTACCTGGTTGGGCGTCGCCGTTGCCGGTTTCGCCAAGTATCAGACCCTGTCCCACACCTGGCCGATCTTCGATCAACTCGCGTACGACTGGACCTACACCTCCGCATTCGACGCGACCCGAGCAGTGGGTGTCTCGGGGCATCCCATCATCTACGGCACCTTCGCCATGGCGATGGCGCTTGTCGCGCTGACCCTTCGGGGTCGCTACTGGTATGTCCCCTTCACCGCCAACATCGTGGGACTGGTGCTCTCGGGCACGCGGAGCGCCTGGGTCGGCATGGTTCTCGCCCTCGGGTGCTGGCTGTGGTTCCAGTGGCGGAAGGTCTCCTGGCGCGGCGTAGGCAGCGCGATCGCCATCGGCGCGGTCGCCTTCGCGGTCGTGGCGGTCAACCCGTCGATCCTCATACCTGCCGCTCCCGCGTCGGCGCCGGTCGAGGTCGCTGCGCCGACCGGGGCCGGCCCCACCCCGAATGTGGCCGATCCCGCGCCGGGCTCCGCCGATCCTGCGCCGCCTTCCGCTGATCCCGCCCCGCCGGGTTCCGCCGATCCTGCGCCGGGTTCCGCCGATCCCGCCCCGCCGGGTTCCGCCGATCCCGCGCCGCCCTCCGCCGCTCCTGTCCCGAGCTCGGGTGCTCCCGTCCCGGGCGACGCCGTCCCCACCCTGAATGAGATCGGCTCCGTCGATGTGCCGGGGTCACGGATCTCCGACACGGCCAGCGCAGACGCCCGCTTCACCCGGATCCGCGTCGTCTGGGACGGCATCACGCAAGACTGGTCCACGGTCATCTTCGGCAACGGGCCTGAATCGAACGTGCGCTACCTGGAGCACGTCAGTATCGGCGACGGAGAGGCACAGGTTTTCGACAACACCTACCTGACGTTCTGGTACAACTTCGGTTTGATCGGGCTGGCCTGCCTGCTGGCGCTCCTGGCGGTTCTGTACTGGCGCCTTCGGTCGCTGCCAGCCCGACTCCTCGTGGTGAGCATCGCGGCTCAGATCTTCTTCTTCGACGTATGGCTGTGGCTGGGGGCGGTCGCCGTGTTGCTCCTGGCGGTTGCGCTCGGCGCCGCCGACAACCCGTCCTGGTCGGTGCGGCCACGACCGGCACCCGGTCCACGGCGCCCCCGGACCGCAGCCGGCGCCCGAGAGGACAAGGCAGTCCTGGCGGCAGACTCAGACCGAGCCTGAAGGCATCGCCGCAAGAGCGAGAAGCGGTGTGGGCGTCAACCAGCAGTTGGTGCGACAGCCGGATCCGCGCCGATTTTCGGTGCTCGGATGCGACCTGGGGGCACGGCGGCGCCCACGTCGGATACGTCCTCGGTCGGGCCACCACCACTTCGCGATGCCGGATCATCGGGTCGCTCGCGCAGCGCGGCTGGCGTCCAGTGCTTGAACCGCAGCGCCGGCTTCTCGACCAGGTGCCAGGAGAGCATCGCGAGTCCGACGCTGAGCAGAGCGCTGGCCAGGAAGAAGCCGACGACGCCGATCGCCTGCACGCCGGCTTTGGCCATGACCTGTTGCACCACGAATGAGTAGATGTACACCCCGTACGAGTAGTCGTTCTTGTTGCCGACCCGATGCAGCGCCTTCGGCAGCCGCACCGCGAGCCAGAGGATGACATACGCGTAGGCGAGCAGCCCCGGGCCGAAGAAACTCCCACTGACGGTGAACCAGCCGGCGACCATGAGTGCGAGCACACCGAGTAGGTCGTTGATCGGCAAACGGTCGCTGTAGAGCTCGGCGACCCCGCCGACCAGGAACATGAAGCCGTACCAGAGGAGATAGTTCTCTTGCAGCGCGCCCAACAGCGGCAGCGGACCGATCGCGCCCGTCGACCAGATCCCCTGCCTACCGGCGCCGTACTCGAAGTAGTTCCAGCAGAGAACCCCGAACACCGCGGTCGCGGCCAGCAGTGGAATCCAGCGGAGCTGCCGGCGCAGGATGGTGAGAGCAGCCAGGACGGCTACCAACAGGTAGCAGTAGATCTCGTAGGCGAGAGTCCACAGTGACCCGTTCAGCGTGGTCCCGCCCTGCCATCGCCAGTACGGCGTATCGCCCTGCAGCAGGTCGGCGATGCCGAGCTGCCGGAGGCCACCCCACCAGTTCTGCCGCAGGTAGTCGAGCACGCCCCCCGGGCTTCGCCACAGTCCGTCGAGCGTGCCGTGCCGCTGGAGGTAGAGCAGGGGTGCGACAACCAGCCCCGTGAACAGGAGGCAGACCCACAGGCCGGGCCAGATCCGCAGGGCCCGATGCCACAGGAAGCGGGGTGTCGAGCTGCGCCGGGCGGAACGGACGATGAGGAACCCGGAAATCGTGAAGAAGCCGGCCACTGCCAGGGCGCCCAGGTCGACGCGCTGCATGAGCGGACGCCCGAAGCCGAGTGCGGCCGTGTGGGACAGCACCACGGCGAGCGCGAATACGAGCCGGAGGGCCCCGAAACTGTTTGCGCGCCCGTTGTAGGCCGTGGCTATCGGCTCGGACGACGTTGTTCTCCGAACCGCGCCCTGTAGGAGAGAGAGCAAGGAAGACCGCCTATCTGTCTGCTGGCTGGCCGGTCCACTAGAGGGCCGCCGGCGGGGCTGGTGTGGGCACTGCCTCGTCCCTACCCGGGTGCGCGGACACCCGAGATCCGATCAGGCGCGCGGCGTGGCGGTGTCGTCGGGAGGCCGGCGGCAGCCCGATCAGGAACTCGGGAAACATGCCGAAGAAGGCCCTGGCGCTCTGCAACTCCAGCGTGTGCGCCTTGGACCACCGGAAGGAGTTCGTCGCGCGGGCCCAGTGGTGGGTCCATCGGACGTCGCCGAGCACCGCGACGGGAAGGCCGTGCCGCCACGCGCGCAACCCGAGCTCGTGGTCCTCGTAGTAGAGGAAGAACCGCTCGTTCCACCCACCCAGCTCGATGACATCCCTGGTGCGTGCGGCGACCGCCGCGCCCATGACCCAGGCAACGTAGTAGGCCTCACCCGGATTCGCCACCACTCGGTACGACCCGTGCAGCCGTGACAACGGCCAGACCTTGCGGTTGCCCAGCTTGGCGGTGGCGTAGGGGAATCCCCGACCGTTCGCCTGGGGCACTCCCTCTGACGAGAGGAGTTGGGGAGCGACCAGGCCGCCGTGCGCGTCGAGGTGGCGCTGGAGCACGTCGAGGCCGTCCGGACGGACCTCGAGGTCCGGGTTGGCGAACAGGACGTACTCACCCGCCGCCTGGCGTATCCCGACGTTGTTGGCCCGGGAGAAGCCGACGTTCTCCGGCAGCCGGATGACCCGGGCGCCCAGCCCCTCCGCGACCTCGACCGAGTCGTCGACCGAGCAGTTGTCCACGACGATCCACTCGTACGGCCTGGTCTCGCCGCGCCAGCACCGACGGAGGGTGTCCGCCGAGTTGTAGGTGACCGTTACGACACTCCACCGGTGTCCCGTCATCACGCTCTCCGAACTGTCAGGTAGCTGAGCAGGGATGCGAAGCCGAACCGCTTGCCCTTCCACTGCCGGCGGGCGGCGGGCCCCTCCAGCAGGCCGCGTCCCACTCCGCGCAGGAACGGTCGCAGCAGGCCCTGACGCACCCGTCGGGCGGCCAGCGCGACGTGCGCCAACGCGAGGATCGGCAGCACGACGAGCAGCAGCGGCCAGGTGAAGGCCCGAGCCGCCACCAGGAGCCGATTGCGGGCCAGAAGGAAGGCCCGGAATCCCTGGAGCTTGTTGTCGCCCTCCACGCTGTGGCCGCCAGCATGCGGCAGCACGAGATCCAGCCCGCGGGTACGCAGGCCCGAGGCGTAGAGCCGGAAGGCGAGGTCGGCGTCCTCACCCCAGGCGAACAGGTGCTCGTAGAACCCCCCGAACCGGCGGAACAACTCGGTCGGGAAGACCGCCGCGCCGCCCGACGGACCGAGCGGTGCTCGCGACACCGCCGCCGACCGGTCGATGAAGAGCGAGACCGGGTTCAGGTCGATGCCCACGTACTCGCCACCGTGCATGGCCAGGCCGACCGCGACGGGTGTGCCGGGGTCCTCCGCGACCGCGCCGCAGATTCGGGCCAGCGCGTCGTCGGGCAGCCAGACATCCGGATTCAGCAGCAGGACATGGCTCGTCGTCGCGGCCGCGACCGCCCGGTTGCAGCCCGCCGCGAAGCCCGGGTTCGCCGAGTCGGGCAGGTAGTCGTACCGGTCGTCGTCCAGGAAGCCGGCGATGACCTTCGCGGACCCGTCCTGCGGCCAGTTGTCGGCGAAGATGAACCGCACCGGGAGCCCGCCGGCACTGCGTACCCATGTCGGGAGCGTCTCGGCGAGCATCTCGCTGGACCGGTAGAGCACCGTGACGATCGTCAGCTCTTGCGCCACTGGGCACCACTTTCAATCCGTTGGCTGATCAGGTGACGTGCGTCCGCCCAGGAAAAGACCTGATGGTCACAGCAGCGACCGGTACAGGCTCTGCCATCGCGTGACGCACCGGTCGAAGGCGTACTCCTCGGCGTACCAGTCGGCCATCCGCGTCCGCTCGACTGTGGACCCGACGCGGCCGACCGCCTCCCGGACGGCCCCGGCCAGCGCGGTGGGCGTGAGGTCCGCCCGGAACGCCAAGGTGCCGGTGGCGTGCCGGGTGACCTCGGCCAGGCCGCCGGCTCCGGTGTGCACCACGGGTACGCCGAGGGAGAGCGCCTCGAGCGCGCTGAGCCCGAACGACTCGACGCGGGACGGCACCAGGAGGCAGTCGATCTGCTGGAGGAACTCCGCCGCGGCGACCCGGCCGACGAGTTCGAGGTTCGGCCGGGCGTCGATCGGCAGCGAGCCAGCACCGGCGACCTTGAAGGCCACGTCCGGCAGGCACGAGGCGATCTCGGGCAGCAGATCCGCCCCCTTCTCCTTCTCCAGCCGGCCGAGGTACCCGACCACCGGCCGCCGGTCGGGTGCCCCCGAACCCGCGAATTTCGGCCTGGGCCAGGTGGCCGGCAGCGGGTTCGGGATCAGGTGGATGTTCCTGACGCGGCCGCGGTCGCGCAGTTCGGCGGCCTCGAACTCGGACACCGCGACCGTCGCGTGCGGCCGGAGACGGCGCATTGCCAGGTCCAGCGTGATGTTGGATTGAATGGCGGCCTTCTGCTGGAGCGATTCGGCGGTGTCACGGTACTGCCAGAGGCTGTTGTGCAACGTGACCACGAGCGGGGTCCGGTCCATGCTCAGCGCGGCCCGCGAGTGCATCGCCGCCGACAGCAGGTGAGCGCAGACCACGTCCGGCTTCACCTCGCGGACGAGGCGACGGATCTCCCGCGCGTAGGCCAGGTCGATCCGACTGGTCGCGCTGAGCCCGATCCAGGGCACCGCGGCCTCGCGCAGGGCCCTGCCCACCTCATCGTCAGAGGTGGCGGCGATGACCTCGACGCCCATCCGGGCGTGGGCCGGGATGAGCTCCGTCAGGATGCGTTCCGCACCACCGAGTTGCCGCCGTCCGGAGCCACCCGTGGTGCAGACGAACATCACCTTCACGAGGCACGCAGTCCCTCGACGGCGCCGCGCGCGATCGCGCGGCGAACGGAGTTTCCGCCCACCGCCGCCCGGAGCAGCACCCCGCAGACGTACGCCGTCGCGGCGACGCGGCCGCGCCGGCCGCCCATGTCCCGGCTCGCCCGGATGAACTCGCGGGTACGCCGTTGGGAGATCTCCTCCTCGGACCAGCGGCGTTTGGCCGTCGCGTCGTCCTCGTGCATGATCACGGCTTCCGGCAGGTACGCCAGCCGCAAGCCCTGCTGGCGTACGGCCCAGCACAGCCGCATGTCCTCCGAGTAGAAGAAGGACGTCTCGTCGACCCCGCCGACGGCGTCGAACGTGCTTCGGCGCAGGGCGACGAAGGGCCCGGTCAGCCAGTCCGCCTCTTGCGGCGGTGCGACGATCCGCAGGCGCGGCACCACCAGGCTCAGCCCGGTGGCGTGGGCTAGCCCGACCCCCATGGTCAGGAACCGCCCGCCCTCCGTCTGCGGCACGCCCTCCGGAGTCACCACAGCGGGGAAGGCCGCACCCACCGCGGGATCCTCGAGGGCGGCCAGCAGACGTGCCACGGCATCGCCGTGGACGATGATGTCGTTGTTGGAGAGGACGACATTCGCCCGGCTCGTGTGGCGCACGCCGAGGTTCATCCCCTTGGCGTACCCCAGATTCGAGCCGGATTGGACGTACGTGACGCCCTGCTGGGCGCAGAACTCGCTCAACGCCTGCCGGATGTGCTCCGAGCTGCCGTTGTCCACCACAACGATCTCTGCCTCGCGTGGCAGCGACAGGACGCATGCGCGGGTCCGCTCAAAGTCCTCCCAGGCGAGGACCACAATCGAGACATCCATGTCAAACCGTCCCATGATTCGGTGGCTGCGCCCGTCGCAGGCTCGCTCTCGACGCGAAGGCGTGCACGGCGTAGGCGAGCGTGGAGGCGACCGCCGCCCCGATCACACCCGCCCAGGGAATGATCCCGAAGTACGCGGGAATCGCGACCGCCGCCGTGACGATGGCGACCACGGTGGTCGCCTTCTCGCCCCGCCTCTTCAACAGCTGCGCGCTCCAGCTCTTGCCGGCCGCGGTGGCCAGCGAGCCGGGCAGGAGGAAGAGACCGAGGATCCACGCGTGCCGGTACTCCGGCTGCAGAAAGCCCAGCACGGCGAGCCCGACCACGGCGGCCAGGGCGATCGGCAGGGCCGCGATGACCACGGCCTTCGTCGGGTCCGGGCCTTCCTTGCTGTCGCGATCGGCGAGGATCCGCTGCGCGCGCACCACGGCACCGGCCTGCGCGAACTCCAACGCCGCGACCGCCAGGGCGTAGACGCCGAGCGGGCCGGCACCGACGAACCGGGCCACCAGGATCTGGTTGAACCGGAGCGTCATCATCTGCGCGAAGATGCCGACGTGCAGGTTCCCGATCGCGAGCATGTCGGCGCGGTAGTCCGGCCCGGTGGCGGTGGACGCCGGGGCGGACCCGAGCCGCGACACCATTCGCAGCACCAGGCCACACACGGCCAGCGCGCTGAGCCACTGCACCGCGAGCCAGACCAGGCTCCACAGACCGCCGTCGAACTGCCCGGCTGCATAGAGGGCGGCGTAACCGCCGACCAGGACCGCCCCGCTCGCCGCCCGCATCGCATAGACGGTCCGGAAGCTCTTCCGGCGCAACGCGAATGACGAGACCGTGTTGAAGACGGTCAGACCCGCGGCGGAACCGACGCCGACCAGGTAACTGCCGACTCCGGCCGCAGCGGTGAAGAGTGCGGCGGCGACGCCGGAGAGGAGAACCGAGATCCCGAGGATCGCGAGGACCCATGCCCGACCCCGGGAGAAGACCCAACCGCCGGGGCGGGACAGCAGGAAGGTGTCCAGCGACAGCCCGCCGACCGCCGCGCCCAGCGTCGCGCTCACCATGTTGGCGGAGAGCTCGCCGCGCTCGGCCGCGGGCAGCGCCACTGACACGACCGCCGCCAGGCCGGTCAGACCGAGGGCGGCGATGTAGAGACGTTCGGGCGCGACGAGCAGCCGGAGCAGATCGGACGCCCGGTGCCGGGCGGGAGGTTTGGTGCCGGGGTCCGCCGACGACTGAGCAGCGTTGACCAACGAAACGCCCTTCACTCGTCTCCCCCAAACGGTGCGGCACGCGCGCAGCTACGACGAGTTGCACGTCGCTGGCATTTTCTACCGGAACGATTCTCCACCCGCAATCGCCCTTCGGTCCTACCCGAGGCCCTGGAACCTGTGCGCCGGCCGTCGGGTTGGGCGGCTACCGCCCGGGAGACGAGGACTCCGCACCCGAGCTCAGGCCGGCCGTGAATGCGCTGCAGCGGGCATAGTCCGGCAACAGTCCCGACTCGCGCGCCGCGGCGAGGCTCGGCGCGGCCGCGTCCCGGGCCGACAGCAGCGGCGTCTCGGCCGGCCAGTCGATCGCCAACTCCGGGTCGAGGGGGTGCAGGGTGTGCTCACCGACCGGGTTGTAGGTGGCGGAGCAGAGGTAGCTCAGGGTGGCATCATCGGTCAGGGCGCAGAAGCCGTGTCCCAGCCCCTCACCGAGGTAGACGGCGCGGCGGTCGATCTCGTCGAGGCGGACGGCCTCCCACCGGCCGAAGGTCGGCGAGCCGACCCGGACGTCCACCACCAGGTCGAGGACGGCTCCGCGTACGCAGGTCACGTACTTGGCCTGGCCGGGTGGGACGTCGGCGAAGTGGATGCCGCGGACCACGCCCCGCGCGGAGACGGAGAGGTTTCCCTGGGCGAGCCGGAGCGGGTGTCCGACCGCCTCGGCGAGCCGGTCGAAGCGGTACCACTCCAGGAACAGGCCGCGGCTGTCGCCGTGCTGCTGCGGGGTCACCTCCCAGGCGCCCTCGATGCTCAGGGGTCGGATCTGCATCGGTCCTTCTCGCTGTGCGGCTGCTCGGCGAGCAGGCTGAGCAGGTAGGTGCCGTATCCGCTCTTGGACAGCGGCTGGGCCAGTGCCCGCAGCTGCTCGTCGCCGATCAGGCCGGCCCGCCAGGCGACCTCCTCAATGCACCCGATCTTCATGCCCTGGCGTTCCTCGATGACCCGGACGAATTCGGCGGCCTGCATCATCGAGGTGAAGGTGCCGGTGTCCAGCCAGGCGGTGCCCCGGTCCAGCACCGTCACGGAGAGCTCTCCCCACTCCCGGTAGGTCTCGTTGACCGCCGTGATCTCCAACTCGCCTCGGCCACTGGGGGTGAGCTTGCGGGCGATGTCGACCACCCGGTTGTCGTAGAAGTAGAGGCCGGGGACCGCGTAGCGGGACTTCGGCTGCGCCGGCTTCTCCTCGATCGACAGCACGCGCCCGGCCGCGTCGAAGTCGACCACCCCGTACTCGCCCGGGTTGGCCACCGGGTACGCGAAGACCCGGCCGCCGGCCGGGTCGCCGTGGCCGGCGAGCTGCCGGCCGAGGCCGACGCCGTGGAAGATGTTGTCGCCGAGAATCAGCGCCACCGACTGATCGCCGATGAAGTCCGCGCCCAGCAGGAACGCCTGGGCGATGCCCTCCGGGCGGGCCTGCGTGACGTACTCCAACCGCAGGCCCCACTGGCTGCCGTCACCGAGCAGCCGCCGGAACTGGTCCTGATCCTCCGGCGTGGTGATTATCAGGATCTCCCGCACCCCGGCCATGACGAGCGTGGAGAGTGGGTAGTAGACCATCGGCTTGTCGAACACCGGCATGAGCTGCTTGGACACCGCCCGGGTGATGGGCCAGAGCCGGGAGCCGGTGCCACCCGCGAGAAGGATTCCACGCACCTGCGGAGACTACCCGCACCGTCGGGAACCTGGGGGTCCGGTCGCCGTCCCCCGGCCGTGCTGCTGATTCGCGTAAACTTCTCGACCTGTGAGGATCCTTGTCACCGGCGGTGCCGGATTCATCGGGTCGGAGTAT